>JAICYE010000486.1 GCA_025934385.1 Acidimicrobiia bacterium
CACGATGGCCATCCTCACCGGCACCATCCTCTTCGTCGGCGGCATCCGGGCCCGCCACATGACCGCCCTTCTCGGGGCGGCCGTGGCCGGAGGCACGATGCTGGCCATCGTCGAGCCCTACCGCCGGGCCCGGCTGATGTCGTTCGTCGATCCGTTCGACCACTACAAGGAGGGCGGCTACCAGGTCGCCCAGTCGCTCATCGCCCTCGGCAGCGGCAGCTGGACGGGCGTCGGCCTCGGCGCCGGGCGGGCCAAGTGGATGTTCCTCCCCAACGCCCACACCGACTTCATCTTCGCCGTCATCGGCGAGGAGCTGGGCCTCGTCGGCTGCGCGCTGGTGCTGTTCCTGTTCGGGGCGCTGGCCGTGCTCGGCGTCCGGGCCACGCTGCGGGCCCCGGACCGCTTCGGGCAGCTGCTGGCCGCCGGCATCACCGGCTGGATCGTGGGCCAGGCGATCATCAACGTCGGGGCGGTGACCGGCGCCCTCCCGGTGACGGGTGTGCCGCTGCCGTTCGTCTCCTTCGGCGGCTCGGCGCTCCTGTTCACGATGTGCGCCACCGGCGTGCTGCTCAACGTCGCCCGGCAGGGCCGGTAAGTGCCCGGCGCCTACGCCCTGATCACCGGCGGTGGAACCGGCGGCCACGTCTACCCCGGCCTGGCGCTGGCCGAGGCGCTGGTGGCGAGGGGCCATCCCCGGGGCTCGATCACCTGGGTCGGCAGCGTCGGGAAGCTGGAGGCGGAGGCGGTGCCGCAGGCCGGGTTCCCCGTCGTCCTCCTGCCCGGACGGGGGCTGCAGCGCCGCCTCACGTTGGAGAACGTCGGCGTCGCGCTGAAGACGGCGCAGGCCAGCCGGAAGGCCCGGCGGGTCGTGAAGGACCACCGGCCCGAGGTGGTCGTCGGCGTCGGCGGTTACGCCTCGCTGCCCTGCCTCGTCGCCGCCCGGCTGCAGGGCATCCCGACCGTCGTGCACGAGCAGAACGCCGCCCCGGGGTTGGCCAACCGCATCGCCGTGCGCCTGGGAGCCCGGGCCGCGGTCTCGCTGCCCGGCACGCCGCTGCCCGGTGCGGTGGTGACCGGCAACCCGGTGCGGGCCTCGGTGGTGGCCGTCGAACGGCGCCCCCCGGCGGAGCGGCCGCTGGTGGCCGTGTTCGGCGGGAGCCTCGGAGCCCGGAGGATCAACGAGGCCGCCGCCGGGCTGTACGACCGGTGGCGCGGCCGGAGCGACGTCGCCGTCCGCCACGTGAGCGGCCCGGCCGGCTACGAGACGGCGGCCTCGGCGCTCGACGGCCTCCGGGGCGGTGGCGACACCCTCGACTGGACGTTGCGCCGCTACGAGGACGACATGCCCGGCCTCTACGCCGCGGCGTCGATCGCCGTCTGCCGGGCCGGGGCCACGACGGTGGCGGAACTGGCCGCCGCCGGCGTGCCGTCGGTCCTGGTGCCGCTGCCCGGCGCCCCCGGCGACCATCAGACCCGCAACGCCGAGGCGCTGGTGGCGGCGGGAGCGGCGATCCTCGTGCCCGACGCCGAGTGCACCGGGGCGCGCATCGCCGCCGAGCTCGAGCCCCTCCTGGCCGACCCGGCCCGGCTCGAGGCCATGGGTGCCGCCGCCCGCACCCTGGCCCGGCCCCGGGCGGCCGACGACCTGGCGGATCTGGTCGAGTCGGCGGCCCGCCAAGGCGGACGACGGAAGGTGCTGGCATGACCCTCGACCTCGGCGCCCCCCGGCGCATCCACATCGTCGGCATCGGCGGGATGGCCATGAGCGGCATCGCCGCCGTCCTCACCCGGCTGGGCCACACCGTCAGCGGCTCCGACCTCAAGACCTGGCGGGGGCTGGAGCGGCTGCGGCTGCTCGGCGTCGACGTCCACGTCCCCCACGACGCCGCCTGCCTGCCGGTCGAGCTCGACGCCGTCGTCGTCTCGACCGCCATCCCGGCCACCAACCCCGAGGTCATGGCCGCCCGGGAGCGGGGCGTCCCGGTCCTGCGGCGGGCCGAGGCCCTGGCGGCCATCGTCGACACCCGCCGCACCGTGGCCATCTCCGGCACCCACGGCAAGACCACGACGTCGACGATGACCACGCTCATCCTCCGGGCCGCCGGCTGGCACCCCTCGTTCCTCATCGGCGGCGAGCCCAACGAGGTCGGCAGCAACGCCGCCTACGACGACGGCGAATGGCTGGTCATCGAGGCCGACGAGAGCGACGGCACGTTCGTCGAGATCGCCCCCGAGGCCGTGATTCTCACCAACGTCGAAGCCGACCACCTCGACCACTACGGCGACATGGCCGCCCTGGAGGACGCCTGCGCCCGCTTCCTGGCCGAGGCGCCCGGGCCCCGCCTGGCCTGCGCCGACGACCCCGGCGCGGCCCGGCTGGCCGCCCGGGTCAGCGCCGCCGGCCGGCCGGTCGTGACCTACGGCGACGCCGCCGGCGCCG
>JAICYE010000202.1 GCA_025934385.1 Acidimicrobiia bacterium
ACCCGTCGAACGACACGGCCACCGTGACGGCCACCGTCGGGCCGGAGCCGGGGCCCCCCGTCCTCGGCCAGTCGGCCGACACCGACGCCGTCGGCACCACCGACGTCGTGACCGCCAGCAGCGATGCGGCGGCCGGCACGCTGGTGACCTTCGGGATCGACGGGCCGGCCGCGCCGCTGCCCGGCGGGCCCTGGACCGCCTTCGCCGGCGACCCGACCGGCGACGGCTACTGGCTGGCGTCGGCCGCCGGCCAGATCGTGGCCCGGGGCACCGCTCCCGATCTCGGCGGCGCCGCCGGCCCCCTCGCCGCGCCGGTCGTCGACCTGCGGGCGACCCCGACCGGCAACGGCTACTGGCTCGTGACCGCCGACGGGACGGTCATCGCCCGGGGCGACGCCACCGACGCCGGTTCCCTGACGGGCCCCCTGGCCCATCCGATCGTGGGGATGGCCGTGACCGGTAGCGGTGACGGGTACTGGCTGGCCGACTCGGCGGGCGGGATCCACCCCTTCGGCGATGCCTTCCGGCCGGCGGCCGCCGCCACCGTCCCGCCCGGAGGGATCGCCGACATCGAGGGCCGCCCGGCCGGCGACGGCTTCTGGTTGCTCGGCGCCGACGGCAGTGTGCAGGGCTTCGGCGTGCCGACGTACGGCGGCGCGGCGCCCGTC
Source organism: Acidimicrobiia bacterium (assembly GCA_025934385.1). The sequence continues at coordinate 669 of JAICYE010000202.1, forward strand.
TCCGCCTCGTTCGGCTCGGTGGCGGCGATCACGGCCAGCCCGACCGGGTCCGGCTACTGGATCGGATACAGCGACGGCAATCTCGCCGCCTTCGGTGACGCCCGGTGGCTACCGGCTACCAGCGGCCGGACGTCGCTGGGCGCGGCGCCGATCGTGGCCGTCGACACCGCCTCGACGTCCGGGGTGTGGACGATGGCCGTCGACGGCTCCATTCTCGTGCACGGCGACGCGCCGTTCCTCGGTCCGACGGCGGTGATCCCGGTCTCGGGGAACGGGGCGGCGCAGCTGGGTTACACCGCCACCCGCGCCGGCACGACGACCGTCACCGCCGCCGTGCCCGGTTCGGCGGCGCCGATCGACGCCGCGCCGTTGTCGACCACGTGGACGCCGGCCACCACGGGCTCGATCCGCCTGTCCCCCGGTGGGAGCAGCCTCGCGGCCGGCACCGTCCGGCGGGTGGGGGCGCTGGTGCTCGGCGCCGACGGCTTCCCCGTCGCCGACGGCACGACCGTCACCTTCACCGCCTCGGGCACGGGCAGCGAGGCCCCGGTGGAGGCGACGGCCACCACCACCGCCGGGCGGGCCACCTTCGCCTTCACCTCGGGAGCCCAGGGCAGCACAACGCTGAAGGCCACGGCCGGATCGCTGAAGGCCACCGCCACGGTGCGCTGGGCGGCGCCGACGCGGCCCGTCCCGCCGTCGGCGCCGCAGTACCTCGACGCCAGCGTCGGCGACGGCGGCATCGTCGTGATGTGGGGGCCGCCCACCTCGGCTGGCAGCAGCCCGATCACCCGCTACACCATCACGGCCTCGCCCGGCGGGCACGCCGTCACGGCCGAGGTGGGCGCCAACCTCGCCTGGGTCGACGGCTTGACCGACGGCGTCGCCTACGTCTTCACGGTCACCGCCTGGAACGACGCCGGTCCCGGCCCGGGGGCCGATGTCGGGCCGATGACGCCCGTCCACCCGGACGACTCCGTCTCTGGCGCCGCTGGCGGCGATGGCGGCGGTGCCGGCGGGGATGGCGGCGGTGCCGGCGACGTGAGCGGCGACGTGAGCGGCGGCAGTGCCAGGGGCGCAGGCCGGGGCGCCGGGTACTGGATGCTCGGCGCCGGCGGCGACGTGTACGCCTTCGGGGCGGCGGCCGACCTCGGCGGTGTCACGCTCCCGGCCGGCGTGGGCGCCGTGGACCTCGAACCGACCCCGTCGGCCAGCGGGTACTGGGTGCTCGACTCCCGCGGCGTCGTGCACGCCTTCGGCGATGCCCACACCTTCGGCAATGTCGACCTCGGCCGCCTCGATCCCGGCGAGACGCCGGCCAGTCTGTCGGCCACGCCGACGGGATCCGGCTACTGGATCTTCACCTCTCGGGGCCGGGTCCTCCCCTTCGGTGACGCCCGGGTCTTCGGCGACATGTCGAAGGTGGCCCTCAACGGGCCGGTCCTCGACTCGATTCCCACACCGTCGGGCCTCGGCTATTACATGGTGGCGTCGGACGGCGGCATCTTCGCCTTCGGCGACGCCCACTTCGCCGGTTCGATGGGCCAGACGAAGCTCAACGCCCCGGTCCGGTCCCTCGTACCTGACAGCGACGGTTCGGGGTACTGGCTCGTGGCCTCCGACGGCGGCATCTTCGCCTTCGACGCCGGGTTCCACGGTTCGATGGGGGGGACCGGGCTCAACCAACCGATCACCGGCATGGTCCGCTATGGCGCCGGCTATCTCATGGCCGCCAGCGACGGAGGCGTCTTCGACTTCTCCGATCTTCCCTTCGCCGGTTCGCTGGGCGGCGGGCCTCCCGCCCGGCCGGTGGTGGCCGTGGCCGCCGCCTGACCGGCCGGCCGAGGCCGGCCCTACTTGATCGTGTAGTCCCGCAGCAGCTTGTTCATCTCCAGGAGGTGCATCTCCTCGGCGCCGATCTGGGTCCGGGCGTACTCCTCCAGGTAGACCGACTGGTCCCCCACCGCCTCCAGCAGCCTGCGGTACAGCCGGAGGGCGGTGCGCTCGTGGGCGATCGACTCCCGGAGGATCTCGTCGATGTCATGCTCGTGGCTCTCCTCGATGGGGGCGATCCCCTGCTCGGGGTGGCCGCCCAGTCCGGTGAGGATCTCACCCGCCTGCTGGGCGTGGAGCAGCGACTCGCTGGCCTGGGCCTTCATGAACGTCACCAGCGGCAGGCGGTTCGGCCCGGTGATCACCAGCGAGTAGTGGGTGTAGCGCACCACGCCGGACAGCTCCGCCTTCAAGATCTCGTTGAGGACGGCGACGGTGCGCGGCACGTCGATCAGTTCATCCATGCGGTTGAGCCCCTTCACAAACCCGAAAGAACCGATTTAAATCGGAATTCCTTTTCGACTGTGTTGCCAGTAGTCCGCGGCAGGAAAAGGAATTTCGATTTAGGCTATCCGAAGGCGCCGGACGGGCGCCGATGGGGCGGGGCGCCGATCGCAACGGGGTGACGGTGGGGACGGTCTACGTCTGCCGCAAGTGCAAGCACTCGAAAAGCCTGCAGAAGGCCATCGAGCGCGGCAGTGGCGCGACGGTGAAGCTGGTCGGCTGCCAGGACGTCTGCCACCAGCCGGTGGCCGGCACCCGCGTGGACGACCGCCTCGAGTGGTTCGGCGGGCTCGACAAGCCGAAGCGGGAGGCCGCCCTCGTGGAGCTGCTCAACGACGAACGGCCCCGGCGGATCCCCAAGGCGCTGCAGAAGGCCCGGGCGGCCAAGCGGGCCGGCAAGGACCCGCGCTGACCGTCACGATCGGCCTGCTGGGCTTCTTCACCGCCGACTCCGCCCCGGTGCCGGACGTCGCCCGCCTGGCCGAGGAGCGGGGCGTGGAGTCGCTGTGGGCGCCGGAGCACACCCATGTCCCGGTGGTGTCCTCGAGCCCCACGCCCACCGGGTTCCCCCTCCCCGACTACTACAAGCAGCTCTTCGACCCGTTCCTGGTGCTGACGGCGGCGGCGGCGGTCACCACCCGCATCAGGCTGGGGACGGGCATCGCCCTGGTGGCCAACCACGACCCGATCACGCTGGCCAAGCAGATCGCCACCCTCGACCGCCTCTCCGACGGCCGGTTCCTGCTCGGGGTCGGCGCCGGCTGGAACAAGGAGGAGATCGAGAACCACGGCGTCGAGTTCGACACCCGCTGGCGGCGGGCCGTCGAGCACGTCGAGGCCATGCGGGCCATCTGGACGCAGGACGAGGCCAGCTTCGCCGGCCGCTGGGTGCGCTTCGACCGGATCTGGTCGTGGCCCAAACCGGTGCAGAAGCCCCACCCGCCGGTCCTGTTCGCCACGCTGGGGCCCTCGCCGCTGGTCATCCGCCACGCCGACGGCTGGCTGCCGCTGTCGGCCAAGGACCCGGCCGAGCTGCCGGAGCGGATCGCCGGGCTGCGGGCCCGGGCGGCCGAGGCCGGCCGGGACCCCGCCGGCCTGGAGATCACGGTCTTCAGCCTGGAGCGGACGGCGCCGGAGCGGGTGGCGGAGTACGCCGCCATGGGCGCCGACCGGGTCGTCCTCCGGGCCCGCATCCGAACGCTTTCGGAGTTCTCGGCCCAGCTCGACGGCTACGGGGAGCTGCTGGCGGGTTAGCCACCGGCGACCGCAGGTGTCTTGCCCCACCGGCCCGACCACCCGGAGGGTGCGACCGGTTGCGGTGGGCGGGGTATCCACGGCCGTCGATGCCGGCGGGGCGCAACCGGTCGCGGTACACGGTGGGCCGGCGGCCGGCTCGGCGGGCATTCGGCGCGGAAATGCGGAGATCCGGCGGACGTTTGCGCCGTTCCGCAGGGACCGGCCGGCCGCCTGCCGTAGAGAAGGGCATGAAGCGCGTGCCGGACGTCGTCAAGGAGCTCCTCACCCTCGTGGTGGTGCTGGCCGCCTTCCTCGTCGCCTTCTCGCTCGCCTTCCCGGCATCGCACGGCTGAGGCCGACGGCACGTCTTCTCCCGGACGCCGGAGCTGCGCCGCCGCCACCGGCGGGGGTTCTTCACCGACGGCACCACGCTGATGTGGGAGTACCCCCGGGAGACGCCCGACGGCGAGCAGATGGACTTCGTCGAGGTGATGGAGCTGGAGGACGGGCGCATCCGCCGCCACCGGGTCTACTGGGGCTGGCGGGGCGTCTCGGTCATGGAGACGAACCAGTATCACCGCTGACCGGCCGGAAGCCCTTCCGCAGCGCCTGGCGGGGCATCTCCGAGAAGCGGGCAGCCTGGCTGCGGGCCAGCGCCCGCAGCAGCCGGTGGGTCACGAAGAAGACGACGACCGGCACCACGATCACCGCCACCCGGAAGGCGTTGGTGACGTTGCCCACCGGCACCTTGAGCCACTTGGCCACGAGGTCGTTGGAGGCGGCGAAGAACAGCACGACGTAGAACGACAGCGTGGCTGCTCCCAGCGACGTGCGGAAGGGGTGGTCCCGGGGCCGGTCGAGGAGGTGGTGGACGTCGCGGTCGCGGGTGAACCACGACTCGATGAATGGCCAGGCGTAGAGGCCGAGGAACGTGATGCCGCCGAGGAACACGGCCGGGAAGAACGGGTTGGGAATCTCGAAGCCGAAGGCCCGGATCTCCCACGGCGGGAACAGCCGCAGGGCGCCCTCCAGCCAGCCCATGTAC
>JAICYE010000604.1 GCA_025934385.1 Acidimicrobiia bacterium
GACGGGCACCGACGCCAGCGCGGCGGCCACGGCGTCGTCGGGCCGGTAGCGCTCCAGCTCCGCCTCCGGTCGCAGCACCAGGCGGTGGCGGAGGACGGGCGGGGCCATGGCGGCGACGTCGTCGGGTGTGACGAAACTCCGTCCGGCCAGGCGGGCCGAGGCCCGGGCGGCGGCCAGCAGGTGCACGGCCGCCCGGGGGCTGCCGCCGAGGGCCACGCTGGGGAGCTCGCGGGTGCGGCGGACGACGGCCACCACGTAGGCGCCGACCTCGTCGGCCACGGCGGTGGCGTCGACCTCGGCCTGGGCGGCGGCGATGTCGGCCGGGCCGGCCGCCACCCGGACGTCCTCCAGGGTGGCCGGCATGACTCCCCGGTGGCCGAGTCGGAGGATGGCCTCCTCGTCGGCGACGCTGGGATAGCCGACGTCGACCTTGAGCAGGAACCGGTCGAGCTGGGCTTCGGGCAGCGGGTAGGTGCCCTCGTACTCGATGGGGTTCTGGGTGGCCACCACGAGGAACGGTCGGGGCAGCGGGTGCGAGACGCCGTCGACGCTGACCTGGGCCTCCTGCATCGCCTCGAGGAGGGCGGCCTGCGTCTTCGGCGGCGTGCGGTTGATCTCGTCGGCCAGCAGGACGTTCGTGAACACCGGGCCGGGGCGGAAGGCGAGGTCCTGCCGGCTCCCGGCGTCGTCGAGGCGGAGGGTCACCGTGCCGGACAGATCGGAGGGGAGCATGTCGGGCGTGAACTGGACCCGGCGGAAGTCGAGGCCGAGGGCCGCCGACCACGCCCGGGCCAGGAGCGTCTTGGCCACGCCGGGCACGCCCTCGAGGAGGACGTGGCCGCCGACGACCGCCGCCGCCAGCAGCAGGTCGACGACCTCGTCCTGGCCAACGACGACCCGCCGGACCTCGGCGGCCACCCTGTCCCGCAGCGAGGCCAGGGCCGTGCCCGGAACCCCGGCCCCGGCGCCGGCCGGTGAAGCGGTCGTCATCGGCGTGCTCCTCCCGTCGTCATCTGTGGGATCCGCCGCCGCTCAGGTGGGCCAGGGCCCGGCCCGCCGCCAGCACGGCGTCGTCGTCGGTCGGGCCGCTCCCGGCGGCGGCGGCCGCCTCGGCCTCGGGCAGTCCGAGCCCGACGGCCGCCCGGTACAACTCGTCGGCTCTGGCGTCGGCCGGAAGCCCGGCCCGGCCGGCGATCAGCTCCCGGGCCCGCCGGCGGACGGGTTCGGCGGCCTCGTGGGGTCGGCGGGTGCGGGCCAGCGTGCCGGCCAGCGCCTCGACGTAGGCCCAGCGCGGCGGCGGCAGCGGGCGGGCGTCCTCCTCCGGCGGGCCGAGGCGCCGGCTGCGGGCCACGAGCCAGACGGCCGCGGCCAGGCCGAGCCCGGCCAGCGTCAGCCGCCAGCGCCGGGGCAGGGCGGCCAGGCCCTCGCCCCGGCCGTAACCGTGGACCCCCTCGGCGAACAGCACCGTACGGCCGGGCGGCCCGATCAGCTGGAGGGCGAAGGCGGCGTTGTCGTCGACGGCGAGGAGAACGTTCTGGACGGGGGACGGGTCGGCCACAGCCACCACCCGGCCCGGCCCGACGTCGCCGGCGAGGGCGACGACCCGGCCGC
>JAICYE010000600.1 GCA_025934385.1 Acidimicrobiia bacterium
CGGGGCCGGCGTCGGATCGTTCGGCCGGGCCGCCGCCGCGGGCGCCGAAGCGGCGGCCGCCACGGCCGGATTCGACGCGGTCGACGTGGTCCCCCCGGGCGACGTACCGACCGACGTCGATGCCGACGTCCTGCTCCTGGCCGGCTCGTTCGACGAGGACGTCGCCGTCCTCCGCCGGCTCCGGCGCCGTCCCCCACTGGTGGCGGCCGTCGCCGGCGGGCTACGGGAGTTCGCCGATGCCATCGGCGCCAGGCGGGCCGAGGGCGTGCTCGCCCCGTCCCAGTGGGAGGAGGGGCTGCGGCTCCGGCCCGATGCGGGCCCGCGAACGGTCGACGTCCTGCGGGCGTTGCGGTCCAGGCTCGCCCCCGGCCTCGCCCCGGGCACCGCCGGCGCCCACGTCGAGTATCCCGCCGCCCAGGCCTATGCCGCCGTCGTGATCGCGCTCCACTGCCTGGCCGAGGCCGGCACGTTCGACGACGACGCCCTACTGGTCACGGCCGGGGCGCTGCACTGCACGACGTTCTTCGGCCGCTTCGGCCTCGCCCCCGACGGCCGCCAGGCCGACCACGACCTCGTCGTCGTCCAGTGGCGCAACGGCGCCCGGTGCGTCGTCGCCCCACCGGCCCTGGCCGACCAGCCCCTCGCCCCCGGCGCGTAACGAGAGTGGCAGCTCTCCCAGGCTGGCTACGATGCCGGACGCGTCGTCCTGCCGGAGGTTCTCGCTCGGCGAGGGAAGAGGGGTGCTGTGCAGATCGTGGTGGTTGCGTACATGAGCCTGGACGGGGTCGTCCAAGCCCCGAACCGGCCTGGCGAGGACACCGACGGGGGTTTTGCTCACGGCGGCTGGTCCCACCGCTTCTACGACCCGGAAGTCCTGGGGCCCGTCTTCGGGGAGGCCATGCAGGGCGCCGCCGCGCTGCTGTTCGGGAAGCACACGTGGCAGGCGTTCGCCGCCGCTTGGTCGGGCCGGGCCGGCGACACGTTTTCCAGTCTGATGACCACCCTTCCGAAGTATGTCGTGTCCGGCACGCTTGGCGACGACGACCTCACCTGGAACACGAAGCTCATCCCCGGTGACAACGCCGTCGCCGACATCTCGAAGCTCCGCCTGTCCTCCAGCGGCGAGCTGGTGGTCCTGGGCAGCCCCCGGCTCGTGCAGACGCTGCTCGGCGAGAACCTCGTCGACGAACTCCGGCTCATGATCGAGCCAGTGCTCCTTGGCGGCGGTAAGCGGATCTTCCCCGACGACGGCGAGATGCGCACCCTCGAACTGGTCTCCACCGTCACCGCTGCCACCGGCGTCATTGTGAGCACGTACCGGCCGGTGAAGCCGCCCACACGAATCCAAGTACCCCTCATGGAGCAGTAGGCAGCCGGCCACCCGTATCGTCGGCGCGATCGGCGAGGCCTCCCGCCCGTCCGGAAGCGCCACGTTCCGGTCGGCGCCGTCGAGCAAGGCCTACCGGGGTCCGCAAGCGCAACATGTTGCGGAAGGCGGCCGAAAGCGGGGGTCGATCGCAACCTGTTGCGCTTGGCGACCCGGCCGAAGCGGGTCCCGAGGGCCCGAGCGGAACTGCCGGATATGGGGGTGAAAGTCACCGGCACGTACCGGCCGGGGTCAGCCCTCGACGGCGGAC
>JAICYE010000311.1 GCA_025934385.1 Acidimicrobiia bacterium
ACCATCCCGGCGTCCGACTGCCGGGCCCTGCTCGACCTCGGCGTCGCCGCCGTGTTCCCCACCGGCACGACCATCGAAGACGTCGTCGCCGGGGTCGACGGTGTCTTTGAAGGGAGCGACGTTGCTGCAGGCTGAAGGCGTCCGCCTCGAACGGATCGGCGCGGCGGCGCTGATCGTCATCGACCGCCCCCAGGCCCAGAACGCCATCAGCCGGCCGACGATGGCCGAGCTCGGCGCGGCCCTCGACGAGGTGGCGGCCGACCCCGACGTGCGGGTCGTCGGCGTGCGGGGTCAGGGCGAGCGGGTCTTCGTCTCCGGCGGCGACCTCAAGGAGCTGGCCTCGATCCGCACCGAGGCCGAGGCCCGGGCCATGGCCCTGACGATGCGGACGCTCCTCGACCGGGTCGCCGCGCTGCCCGTCCCCGTGGTGGCCGCCCTCAACGGCCACGCCTTCGGCGGCGGTTGCGAGGTGGCCGTCGCCTGCGACCTCCGCCTCGCCGCCGACGACGTGAAGCTGGCCTTCAACCAGATCGACCTGGCGATCATGCCGGCCTGGGGCGGGATCGAGCGCCTCCAGGCCCTCGTCGGCCGGGGCCGGGCCCTCTACCTGCTGACCACCGGCCTGCCCGTCGACGCTCCGACCGCCGCCGGCTGGGGGCTCGTCGAAGGGGTCGCGCCCCGGGCCGAGTTCGAGGACCGCCTCGCCGAGTTGCTCGAGCGCATGGCCCGGGCGCCCCGGGAGGCGCTGGTCGGCATCAAGGCCGCCGCCGACGCCGCCCGCCCCGCCGCCCGCCCCGACCTCGCCGACGCCGCCACCGCCAGCTTCGCCCGCACCTGGATCGGCGACGCCCACTGGTCCGCCGTCGCCGCGCTCGAGGAACGCCGCCGCCAGTCCCGGTCCGGTTAGAGGACGGCGGCAACGGGGGTCGTACGCCCCGAACCGGACGGATCTGCGCCGGCCCGACGGCACTGGCCCTTTCGGGCTATGGCGCACCGGATGAGGACGGGCGACGCTGGAGCCGTCATCCCCTCCGGTCAAGGAGAACCCATTGCAGACGCTGGCGACGGATCCTGTCACCGAGACCCTCACGATCACCCACGTCCCGGCCGCCCCCGACCTCCTGCACATGGAGCCCGGTGCCCAGCTGCGCTGGGGCGACCACGACCCCACCGACCACCAGATCGTCGTGGTGAAGGGCACCTGTCGGGTTCTCGGCCGGCAGCTCCACGCCGGTGCCTCCGTCTTCGTTCCCGCCGGGCTGGACCACTCCCTCCGGGCCGGCGCCTGGGGCTGCTCGCTGTACTCCGTCCATACGGCGACCAGGATCGCCTGACCGGACGCGCCACCGGGCGACGTACTGTGCGGCGTCGGAGAGCCGGGGAGAAAAGTTCCCGGTTGGCTGCCGATTCCGGCGGCGCCCGCTCCGTGCTTTCGCCGTCCGAAGTCGGTCCGGCGGAGGGACCCCGAGCGACCAACCCACAGAATCTGTACGAAAGGCGCTCAGGGTCTCGTCAGGCTGGCCCGGGAGGCCGGGCGGGATGGACGGGCCGGTAGTCCGGCTCCCACATCGACCGGCGGACCTGGGCCTCGAGATCGGCTTCCAGCGGAACCCGGGCCGCGCCGGCGGCGCCGGCGGCGCCGGCCACCGCCACCGCCACGGCCACCGAGGTCTCCCGCACGTCGTTGATCTGCGGCAGCAGCGAAGCGCCGGGCGTGGTCGAGTCCACCAGGGCGGCCACGGCTTCGGCGGCGGCGAAGATCATCCCGTCTGTCACCCGGGTCGCCCTCGCCACCACCGCCCCGAGCCCGAGGCCGGGGAAGATCAAGGCGTTGTTGGCCTGGCCGATCACGTAGGTGACCTTGTCGAGCGTCACCGGTTCGAACGGGCTGCCGGTGGCCACGAGGGCCCGCCCGTCCGTCCAGCGCAGCAGGTCGGCCGGCGGCGCCTCGGCCAGCCGCGTCGGATTGGATAGCGGGAGGATGATCGGCCGCTCGCAGCCGGCGGCCATCGTCCGCACGATCTCCTCGGTGAAGGCGCCCGGTCTCGTCGACGTGCCGACCAGGATCGTAGGGCGCACCCGGCGGACGACCTCGGCCAGACCGATCCCCCCGGCGGCCGGGTCTCGCGCCCAGCCGGCCACCTCGGCGGCGGGGCGGGCGTAGGGCCGCTGGAAGCTGCGGAGGTCGGGCATGTCGTCGGTCAGCAGGCCGGGGCGGTCGAGGGCCCAGATGCGGGCGTTGGCCCCGGCCTCGGACAGGCCGGAGCCGACCAGGGCGTCGCGCAACTGGCGGGCGATCCCGCTGCCGGCACTGCCGGCCCCGAAGATCACCACCCGGTGCTCGACCAGGGGCAGCCCCGACACCGCCACGCCCGACAGCACCGCGGCCAGGTTGACGGCGCCCGTGCCCTGGATGTCGTCGTTGAACGTGAGGACGCGGTCGCGGTAGCGGTCGAGGATGCGGTGGGCGTTGCCCGGCCCGAAGTCCTCCCAGTGCAGCAGGGCGTCGGGGAAGAGCTTGGTGGCGGCGGTCACGTAGGCGTCGACGAACCGGTCGTAGGTGTCACGGTCCACCCGGGGGTGGGCGTTGCCGAGGTAGAGCGGGTCGTCGAGGAGCTCCGGTCGGTTGGTGCCGACGTCGAGGATGACGGGGATGGCCCGGTTGGGGTCGATGCCGCCGGCGGCGCAGTACACCACCAGCTTGCCCTCGGCGATGGCGATGCCGCCGACGCCCCAGTCGCCGATACCGAGGATCGCCTCGGCGTCGGTGGCCACGATCAGGTCGACGTCACCGGGATCGAGATCGGTGGCGGCCAGGGACGACTCGACGAGCTCGGGGGCGTCGACCGACAGGTAGACCCCCCGGGGACGGCGGTACTGGTGGCTGTAGCGCTCGATCGCCTCGCCGATCGTCGGCGTGTAGACGATCGGCAGCATCTCCCGGAGGTGTTCCGTGAGGAGCCGGTAGAACAGGACCTCGTTACGGTCGTGGAGGGCGGTGAGGAAGACGTTCCTGGCCAGGTCGGTCGGCTGGGCCGAGTACTGGTCGTAGGAGCGGGCCGCCTGCTGCTCCAGGCTGAACACCTTGTAGGGCATGAGCCCGACGAGTCCCAGCGCCTCCCGCTCCTCGGGGCTGAAGCCGGTGCCTTTGTTGATGCGGGGCTCGCCGAAGACCTGCCGGCCCCGGAGGGTGGTGTGCCAGGCTCCGTCCTCGCCGTGCCACGACGTGCGCATGGCGGCACCTTACGTACGATTCGAGGGTGACCGACGAGCGGGTCATCGTCCACGTCCGGCCCCGGACGATCCTCCTCGTGGTGGGCCTCGTTCTGGCCGCGCTGGGATTCCTGGTGGTGGCCGACGCCGCCAAACACGTGGCCGAGCAGGTGCTGGTGGCCGGCGTGCTGGCCTGCCTGCTACGGCCGCTCACGGTGCGCCTCGCCCGCCGCATGCCGCTGGGACTGGCCGCCGTCCTCACCGTCGGTCTCGTGCTGGCCGGGTTCGCCCTGGTGACGGCGGTGGAGATCCGCGACCTCGTGGCCGAGACCAGCCGGCTCAAGGTGGCCGTGCCGGCCCGGATCGAGCAGCTGCGGGTGTCGCTCCAGCCGGACCACCCCGTCCGCCGGTTCATCGAGCAGGCCGACGTCGAGCCCCGGATACGGGAGTGGCTCGGCCACCTCCCGGCCCAGATCGTGCTCGGCACCGACAACCCGGCCAAGGGGGCCAGCCGGGTGACCGGGGCCCTGCTCGTCACCGTGCTGACGATGTTCACGATCACCCGGGGGCAGCAGTCCGTCGAGGGGGCCATCGGGTTGTTCCGCCACCGTCGGGTGCGGCGGGCGTTCGAGCGGATCGTCAGCGCCGCCTACCGGGGCGGCACGGCGTTCACCCTGCGGAC
>JAICYE010000602.1 GCA_025934385.1 Acidimicrobiia bacterium
GCCTCACCCGCTTCGCCATGGCCCAGCGAGAGGTCGGCCTGTCGGCCGGCGAGCCGCCGGCCACCCGGGGGTACCCGCCGTCGGTCTTCTCGCTGCTGCCCCGGCTACTGGAACGGGCCGGCGCCGCCGAGCGCGGCTCGATCACCGGGCTCTACACCGTGCTGGTCGACGGCGACGACATGGACGAGCCCATCGCCGACTGCGCCCGCTCGATCCTCGACGGTCACGTCGTGCTGTCGCGCCGCCTGGCCTCGGCCGGCCACTTCCCGACGATCGAGGTGCTCGACTCGATCTCCCGGGTGGCCGGCGCCGTGACGACCCCGGAGCAGAAGGCCGCCGCTGTCGGACTCCGCCGACTGCTGGCCGCCGAGCGGGAGGTCAAGGACCTGGTGGAGATCGGCGCCTACGTGCCCGGCACCAACACCGATGCCGACCGGGCCCTGGCCCTGTCGGCCGGGATCCGGTCCTTCCTGTGCCAGGACATGGACGACGTCGCCCCCGCCGCCGACAGCTGGGCCCGCCTGAACGAGCTCCTCCGATGAAAAAGTATTCGTTCTCTCTGGCCAAGGTGCTGCGCGTCCGGCGCATCGAGGAGGAGCAGGCCGCCGCCCGCCTGGGTGCCGCCCGCGTCTCGGCCAACGCCGCAACCGCCCGGGAGGCGGAGCGCCGTCAGGCGCTGGCGTCGCGCTGCGCCCGCCACGGCCTGCAGCCGGCCGCGTCCTTCCTCGCCTGGGCCGAGACGACCACGCTGGCCGGCGAGGCGCTGAGCGGCGCCAAGGCCGAGCGGTGCCGGGCCGACGCCGACGTCGAGGCCCGGCGGACGGAGTGGTCCTCGGCCGCCGCCCGGGTTTCGGCGCTGGAGCACCTCGACGAGCGGGGCCGGACGGCCCACGTCGTAGAGCGCCGCCGGGAAGAGACGAAGACCGCCGACGACGTCGTCAATACTCGCCGGGAGCGGTCATGAGCATCGTCGGCATCGGTGTCACGGATCACAATCCGGCGGTGGCCGGGCTGGCCGCCGTGCAGAGCCGCATCAGCGAGATCCAGGCCCGCTTCGCTCCGCCCGCCCCCGCCGCCTTCGGCGCGGTGCTGGCCGGCCAGCTCGGCGGGCTGCGGACGGCGTCGGCGATCGAGGGCGGGTCTGTACCGGCCCGGGTGCAGGGCGGACTGTCCCCCGCCGTCGACGTCGCCCAGCAGTTCCTCGGCGTGCCCTACGCGTGGGGCGGTGCGTCGCCCTCCGGGTTCGACTGCTCCGGACTGGTCCAGTACGTCTTCGGCCAGCTCGGCGTCGACCTGCCCCGCACCGCCGCCGACCAGGCCCAGGTGGGGCAGCCGGTGGCGAGCCTGGCCGACGCCCACCCCGGCGACCTTCTCGCCTTCCACGATCCCGTCGACCACATCGGGATCTACGCCGGGAACGGGCTCATGGTCGTGGCGCCGAAGACCGGCGACGTCGTGAAGGTGCAGCCGGTCTACGAGACGCCGACCGCCATCCGCCGGATCCTGCCTGCCGGGCCGTCGAGCTCGGCGTCGCCGCTGTCCGGGGCCCTGGCGTTGGGCGCCGGCGACCTCGCCGCCCAGCGCACCCGCCTGCTGGCCGCCCTCTCGCCGTTCTCCGGAGCCGCCGCATGA
>JAICYE010000374.1 GCA_025934385.1 Acidimicrobiia bacterium
CCATCGGCGCCGAGAGCCGGACGATGCGTCAGCGGACGGTGAGGACCAGCTTTCCGACCGCCCGGCGGTCGGCGAGATCCAGCAGCGCCCGGGCACCGTCCGCCAGGGGGTAGGTCGCTCCGACCAGCGGCGTCAGCCGACCGCCGGCGATGAGCCCGGCGAGGGCGGCGCCGGCCTCGGCCACGAAGCCGGGTTCGCCGCTGAGGAACTCCCGCCAGGCCGCCCCGAGAACGGAGACGTTGCGGAGCAGCAGCCGGTTCACCTTGACGCGGGGAATCTCGCCGCCGGCGAAGCCGACGACCACCAGCCGGCCCTCCGGGCGCAGCAGACGGAGGCTGTCGTCGAAGCGGTCGCCCCCGACCGGGTCGACGACGACGTCGACGGGCCCGGTGGCGGCCCGGACGGCGTCGGCCCAACCGTCATCGGCCGGGACGACGACGTCGGCCCCGGCCGCCTCGGCCATTGCCGCCTTGGCCGGCGTGCCGGCGACGCCGACCACCCGGGCGCCGAGGGCCCGGGCGACCTGGATGACGGCCACGCCGAGGCCACCCCCGGCGCCCTGCACGAGCACGGTCTCGCCCGGCTGCAGCCGGGCCCGCCGGGCGAGGGTGAACCAGGCGGTCTGGTAGTTGACGACGAGCCCGGCGGCCTCGGGGAAGCCGATCCCGTCGGGAAGGCGAACCATGGTGGCCGGGTCCGCCATCGCCTCCTCGGCGAAGGCGCCGCCGAACATGAACGCCGCCACCCGGTCGCCGGCGGCGAAGCCCGTCCCCGAAGGCGTCTGGCGCAGGACCCCGGCCACCTCGAGCCCAGGCACGAATGGGAGCGGGGGCCGCACCTGGTACTCGCCCCGTGTGATGAGGAGATCGGCGAAGCTGACGCCGGCGGCGTGGACCTCGATACGAGCGGTGCGGCCGTCATCCCGCTCGGCGTCGGGCGGCGCCACCTCGTCGATGACGATGCCCTCCGGCCCTTTGAAGTCCCGCAGCACCAGTGCTCGCATGACCGCATTCTGGCCCGATGTGAGCCGCCTGAACGAAGCTCAAGCCGACGGAAACGCGCCGTCGCCGTCTCCTATTGTGCGGCGGTGCACGCAGCCCGCGCCCAGGGCGCCATAGTCCGCGTCGTTGCCGTCGTCGGCGTCCTGGTCTCCGCCGCCTGCGGATCGGGCACCCATGTCGCCACCGGCGCGTCGACGACGATCACCACCGCCGACAGCCCGACCCGGGCGGCCGACAGCGCGTCGACGTCCGCCTCGACGCCCGGCTCGACGGCGGCGCCAACGGCCACGGTCACGACGGCCAAGAAGCCCGTCGTCGTCGGCTTCGGCAACTCCGTTCCGTCGGGCACGGCCTGCTCCTGCACCAATTTCGTCAGTGCCTACGCCGACATGGTCGGCGCCGGCAGCAACACGAAGCCCACCGTCGACAACGACGCCGTGTCCGGCTCGACCAGCGCCGACCTCGTGAACGCGCTGGCCAAGAGCTCGATCCAGGCCCACGTGAGGGCGGCCACCACCGTGCTGATCATGACCGGGGCCAACGACTTCAACGACGCCTTCGACCAGGTGAGCCTCGGGGCGCCGGCGGCCGACAGCTACGCCCCGGTGGCCACCGCGGTGCAGGACAACGTCAGCACGATCATCGACAAGATCCACTCGCTCAACGGCGGCGCCCACGTCGTCATCCTCGACTACTGGGCGGCCATGGAGGACGGGGCGGTGGCGGCCAAGGACTACGACGCCACGGCCATGGCCGCCTCCCTCGCCTCCACCACCTACGTCAACGACGCCCTGGCCGCGGCGGCCAAGGCCAACAACGCGCTCTACGTTTCGACCCTCACGGCGTTCAAGGGTCCCAGCGGGACCAACGACGACACCACCCTCCTGGCCGCCGACGGCGACCACCCCGACGCCGCCGGCCACCAGCTCATCGCCCGCACGATCTACGCGGTCCTCCCGAACGGATGATGTGTCACACTGCGTTGAGAGACACGGCCTACGAGGACATGGAGCGCCACGGATGAACCACCACCCGCTCCGGCGGGATGCGCTCTCCTGGCGGCGCGTCGGCATCGTCATCGTCGTCGGCACTGTCGCGCTGACCGCCTGCCACTCGGGCGGCGGCACCCCGAGCTCGAGCTCGAAGCAGACGTTCACCGCCTACCGGCAGTGCCTGCTGCAGCACGGCGTCAGTCGCCGCACCCCGGGTTCGACCCGCGATCCCGCCCAGGCCGCCAGCTTCTCCGCCGCCCGGAAGGCGTGCCGGAAGCTGCGCCCGGCGGGAGGTCTGCGGGGCGGCGGATTCAACGCCGGAACCCGGGTGGCGTTCCGGAAGTGCATGACCGACCACGGCGTGGCGCTGCCCAACTTCCGCGCCGGCGCCGACGGTTCGAGCACGACCGGCGGCACGGCCACCGGGGCGTCCGCCCCCCGGGGCGGCATGCTGGCCGGGCTCGACCGCAACGATCCCAACGTGGCCAAGGCGCTGGCCGCCTGCCGCTCGCTCCTGGTTCCGTCGACGACGTCGAGCACCGCCAAGACGAAGTAGCGGGGCCCGGCGCCGGCGTCGCGGTCCCCAGCGCCAGGCCGATGGGCCGCGGACATATCCCCGGCGGCGACGGGGTAGATCGCTCGACGGCCCCCCCGGGCCCGGACTGATCTGCGTCGGGCCGGTTCGGCGCCCACACCAGGTACTCCCAGGAGAGGAAGACGCCCGTGCGCGAACACAGAACCCTGAGACGGCTGGTGGCCGTCCTCGGCGGACTCGGCCTGTGGGCCGCGATGCTGGCCGTGGTCCCCGTCCCGGCGGCCCACGCCGCCGCCTCCGTGGCCCCGACGGTCTACGTGACCAACGTCCGCGACAACACCGTGACGCCGATCAACGCCACGACGAAGGCGGCCGGTGACCCGATCCCGGTCGGGACCGGGCCGGCGGCGGTGGCCATCAGTCCCGACGGCCGGACGGCCTACGTCTACAACTTCTACGCCGAGACGGTGACGCCCATCCCGGTGGGGTCCACCACCCCGGGGAAGGCGATCAGCGTTGGAACGGCCTTTCAGCCGCAGTCCGGCGACCCCGCCTTCCCCCACATCGTCATCACCCCGGACGGGAAGACGGCCTACGTCGCCGACAAGGCCGCCGACAAGGTGGTCCCCGTCGATCTGGCCACCGGCACCCCTGGCAGCGCCATCGCCGTCGCCGGTCCGAACGGGTGGGCCGTCTCGCCCGATTCGAAGACGGTCTATGCCACCAGCGGTGACAGCATCATTCCGATCACCACCGCCACCAACACGGCGGGGTCGCCGATCGCCCTGGCGGCG
This sequence comes from Acidimicrobiia bacterium, assembly GCA_025934385.1. Next base: position 3,323 of record JAICYE010000374.1, read on the forward strand.
A
>JAICYE010000520.1 GCA_025934385.1 Acidimicrobiia bacterium
CGGCCGCTGGCCACCCCGCTGCTGGCCTACGGCGCCTCGAGGTTGATCACCGCCGTGGCCGTCGGCTTGGCGGCCATGGCCTCGCACCAGGCGTTCCACCGGGTGCTGTCGGTGTGGGACGGGCGCTGGTACGTCCGCATCGCCACCGTGGGCTATCCGCACGCCGTGCCCCAGGGCGACTTCCACGCCGGGACCGGCCGCCAGGTGCAGAGCGCGGTGGCCTTCTTCCCGCTCTACCCGCTGCTGGTCCGGGGGCTGGACCGGGTGTTCCCCGGCGGCGCCGACGTCGCCGGCGCCGTCCTGTCGCTTCTCATCGGCGCCCTGGCCACCGTGCTCGTGTGGATTGTCGCCGAGAAGGTCACCGACCGGACGGTGGCCGACCGGGCGGCGGTGCTGTTCGCCTTCTCTCCCGGCGCCTTCGTCCTCACCTTGGTCTACGCCGAAGGCCTCCTGGTGCTGCTGTCGGCCGCCTGCCTGCTGGCCCTGCTGGAGCGGCGCTGGCTGCTGGCCGGCGTACTGGCCGCCCTGGCCGGGGCCACCCGGCCCAACGCCACGGCGGTGATGCTGGCCTGCGCCTGGGCCGCCGGCGTCGCCCTGTGGAAGAACCGGGAGTGGCGGGCCGCCGTGGCCCCCGTCCTCTCGCCCCTCGGGATGCTGGCCTTCTTCGCCTTCCTGTGGTGGCACACCGGCGAGCCGCTGATCTGGTTCCGGGTCGAGTCCCAGGGGTGGGGCGAGGGGATCGACTTCGGGCGCAGCAACCTCGGCGTCTTCGCCGACCTCTTCACCCGCCCGCTGCACAACCCGAACCACCTCGTGCTGGCGGCCAGCATGGTGACGGCCGTCGTGTTCCTGGTGATCCTCGTTCGGGCCAAGCTGCCGGCCGTCCTCAACGTCTTCGCCCTGACCGGCCTGGGTCTCGTGCTGATCTCGCACATCAACGCCCGACCCCGGTTCATCTTCGTCGCCTTCCCGATCGTCATCGCCCTGGCCAAGACGACGACGCGTCGCCCGTCGGTCTACGTGGTGCTGACGGCGGTCTTCGCCGCCTGCACCGTGATGCTCACGGTGTTCTACGGGCTGCACAAGCTCAACTACTACCCCTGATTTTTCACCCCTGGGCGGGCGCCGGCTCCTGCTGGCGGCGGCCGCCCAGGCGCCGGAGCACCACCGCCAGCAGCCAGGCGGGAAGGCCGATCACCGCCGCCAGCGGCACGAGGACACCGAGGACCACCAACGTGCCGCCGAGCACCGCCAGGGCGGCGGCCGACGACCGGTGCCAGGCCCGGCCGAGCGTCGACGCCGCCGGCCTCGGGCCCGGTTCCGGCTTGGCCACGGCGCCCTCCTCCAGCAGCGTCAGCTTCACCGTCGAGTACGACGTCTGCCCGTCGAGGTACTTCCGCCGCCCCTCGAGCTGCTCGATCTGCTCCTGGATCGTCGACAGCTGCTGCTGGATCTGGATCGTCTCGGGGATGGTCTTGGCCTTGGCCATCAAGCCGACGAACACCGCCTCCTGGGCCTGCCAGTGGGAGATCCGGGCGTCGAGGTCGACGTACTCGGCGGTGACGTCGTCGCCGCTCTCGGACTCTGACGTCACCTTGCCGAGCCCCCGGATCTGCCCGATGACGCCCTCGAGCTTGTCGGACGGGACCTCGAGCGTCATCGCCGCCTGGTCGCCGCCCGTCTGCGACGCCTGGACCCACCCGCCGGCGGCGGCGGCGGCGTCGACCGCCCGCTGGTAGCCGTCGCCGAGACCGTCTTTCTCGAGACTGACGGTGAGGCTGGCGTTCTTGATCACCCGCGAGGTGCCGGAGGCCACGGCGGCGGGGACCGGCGGGCCGCCCAGACCGCCGGGCGACGGCCCCACCCCGGGCGGGGACGGCGGCGCGACGTCGGAAGCCGAACCGGAGGCGGGCGCGCCACCAGCGGCGGCCCCGGCCGGCAGCGCGGTCGACGCCGCCGAGTCCGACGGCACCGGAGCCGGGGGAACGGCCGCCATCCCTGCCCCCGCCTGCAGGCTCTTGCCGACGTCGGGGACATCGCCGAGGGCGGGCCCCGGAGCGGGAGCCGGCGCAACGCCCACCGACGACGCCCCGGACCTCATCGACTTCTCGGA
>JAICYE010000141.1 GCA_025934385.1 Acidimicrobiia bacterium
AGCGATTGCTGCAGGGGGCCGACATCGACCGTGTGACCAGCCGGGACAGCCTGGCCAACCCGGGGGCGCTGGAGTGGTTCGAGCAGTCCCGCAAGGCGATCCTCGACGAGCTGCGGCCCAAGGCGACGGGCCGGCCGGCGTGATGCCGCCGCCGCTGCCCCAGCTCAAAGGACCGTGGTCGTCCGGCCGGGCGGAGGATTCCTTCGACGTCTTCGACCCCGCCACCGGCGAGGTCGTGGCCACCGTCGAGGGCGGCGGGTCGGCCGAGGTCGACGCCGCCGTCCGCCGGGCCTGCGGAGCCTTCGAGAGCGGATGGCGGGACGTGTCGGCCCGGGAGCGCGGCCGGCTCCTGTTCGACTGCGCCCGGGTCGTGCGGAGCCACGCCGGCGACCTGGCCGCCCTCGAGACCCTGGAGATGGGCAAGCCCTACGGCCAGGCCCGCCGCTTCGACGTCGAGTTCTGCATCGCGTCGTTCGAGTTCTACGGCGGGCTGGCCGACAAGGTCCCCGGCCACGCCTTCGACCTGGGGCCGGTGGCGGCCCACACGGTGCACGAGCCCTACGGCGTCGTCGGCGGGATCATCCCGTTCAACTGGCCGCCGATCCACTCGGCGGCCAAGTGCGCCCCGGCGCTGGCGGCGGGCAACGCCGTCGTCCTCAAGCCGCCGGAGCAGGACCCGCTCACGATCATGCGGATCGTCGAGCTGCTGGAGGGCGTCCTGCCAGCCGACGTCCTCCAGGTCGTGCCCGGATCGGGCCCGGAGGCGGGAACAGCACTGGCCGGCCATCCCCTCGTGGAGCGGCTCTCGTTCACCGGTTCGACGGCCACCGGCCGGGCCGTCCTCAAGCTCGCCGCCGAGGCCATGACCCCGGCCACGCTGGAGCTCGGAGGCAAGAACCCGCTGCTCGTCTTCGCCGACGCCGACCTCGACGCCGCCGTGCGGGGCGCGCTGGAAGGGGCGTTCTTCAACCAGGGCGAGGCCTGCACCGCTGCCTCGAGGCTCCTGGTGGAAGAGCCGGTCCACGACGAGTTCGTGGCCCGGATGGCCGCCGCCGTCGAACGCCTGCAGGTCGGCGACGGCCGCGATCCCGCCACCCACGTCGGCCCGCTGATCAGCGCGGCCCAGCGGCGGCGGGTGCTCGACCACATCGACCGGGCCATCGCCGAAGGGGCGACGGTGGCCGCCCGGGCACCGCTGCCCGCCAGCGCCCGGCTGGCCGGCGGCTACTGGGTGGCGCCCACGCTCTTCACCGATGTGACCCCGGCGATGGCCATCGCCCGGGAGGAGGTCTTTGGCCCGGTGACGGCGGTCCTGCGCTTCTCCGGCGAGGCCCGGGCGCTGGAGCTGGCCAACGACACGCCCTACGGGCTCGTCGCCGCCGTCTATTCCACCGACGCCGGCCGGGCCCGGCGGGTGGCCCGTCGGATCGACGCCGGCGTCGTCATGGTCAACAACTACAGCCGGGCCTTTCTCGGCACGCCGTTCGGCGGCTACGGCGACTCCGGCTACGGCCGGGAGCACGCCATCGAAAGCCTGCTGGAGTTCACCAGGACGAAGAACATCCGGGAGCCCTCGGGGCTCGGAGCGATCCCGGAGTGGGACGCCCTGTCGGAACTCCTGGCTGTCGACAATACCCGACGCCTCTCCTAATCTTTCCGGCGTAGGGGAGGGGCCAACAATGAGCTCGAACAGTGGGTTCGTGTGGCGCGCCTGCGGGGGCGGCGGTTCTGTGACGACGGTGACATCCGCTCTGTCATGACGCCGCCGGACCCGCATCGGACACCACATTACGGTCACAGCCGATGAGGACCGCCCTCTTCGTCGTGCCGGACACTTGCTGTCACCGGACCGTCGGTGACGGACGGAGGCGGGCTTGGGAACGATCATCTCCAACGGCTTGGTGACCGGCGCCATCTACGGGTTGGTGGCGCTCGGCATCACCCTGATCTACAAGAAGTCAAGGGTGCTGAACTTCGCCCAGGGCGAGGTCGGCATGCTCGGTGCCTTCGTCTTCTACGTGCTGCTGGTGGAGCAGAACTGGCCCTACCTGGCGGCCGCTGTCGCCGGGGTGGCGGTGGCGGCGGCGCTCGGCTGCGCCACCTTCGTGATCCTGGCCCGCCGCCGGACCGATCCCCTGGCCATGCTGGTCGGGACCCTGGCGGTGGCGGGCGTGCTCGTCTTCGAGGCCAACGAGATCTGGGGCCCCGACCAGCGCTACGTGCCGCCTCCCCTGGCCGGGGTGAAGGTTCACGTCCTCGGCCTGCTCTTCGTCGGGCCCCGCTTCCTGGTGCTCATCGTCGGGGCCGTGCTGGCGGTGGGGTTCTTCCTCCTCTTCCGCCGTTCGGGGCTGGCGCTCGAGTTCCGGGCCAGCGCCTCGGACCCTTACGCCGCCTCGCTGATGGGCGTGGACGTGAACCGGCTCGACCTCATCACCTGGACCCTGGCCGGGGGGCTGGCCGGTCTCGCCGCCGTGCTCGTCGCCCCGCTCGTCGGCTTCTACCCCTTCTTCATGACCCTGCTGGCCATCCGGGCCTTCGCCGCCTCCCTCCTGGCCGGGTTCACCAGCCTGCCGGGGACCGTCGGCGCCGGCCTCGCCCTCGGACTGGCCGAGGCCGCCCTCACCCGTCACACCACCCAGCCCGGCCTCCCCGAGGCGCTGCTCGTCCTGTTGATCGTGCTGTTCCTCTTCCGGCCCCAGGGCGCACTGCGAGCGACGGCATGAGCGGCGTCCCGGTCGCCACCGCCGGTTCGCCCGCCGCCGTCGCCGACGTGCTGGCCCCGCCCGGAGCCCCGCCCGCCCACAAAGCTCCGGGGTCGACCTCGCCCGGTCGGCGGCTGTTCGTCCGGGCCTCGGTGGTGGTCGGGCTGGCCGTGCCGCTGGTGTGCGCCCGGGCCTTCGGGGAGTACGGCAACACCGTCATCGTGCAGGCGATGATCTTCATGGTGGCGGTGGCCGGCCTCCACGTGCTCGTGCAGTGGACCGGGCAGATCTCCCTCGCCCAGGCGGCGCTGATGGGCGTCGGCGCCTTCGTCACCGCCCGGGCCAACGCCAACTTCTCCGTTCCCCTGCCCCTGGCCGTGCTGCTCGGCGTGCTCGGGGCGGTGGTGGCCAGCCTGGCCATCGGCCTGCCCGCGCTGCGGATCCGGGGCCTGTCGCTGGCCATCATCACGCTGGCGTTCTCGTTCGCCGCCAGCCGCTGGCTGTTCCTCCAGACCTGGCTGGTGCCCCAGGCGTCGGGGATCCCGTTGTCGGACCACACCCTCTTCGGGTTCGACATCGCAGAGAGCAAGCAACTGGTGATCCCGGTCGGTCTCATGACCCTGGCCGTGATCGCGCTGAGCGCCCGCCTGGGGACGAGCGCCACCGGCCGGGCGCTGCGGATGGTGGCCCACGACGAGCAGGTCGCCGCCGCCTCGGGCATCTCGGTGCCGTCCCACAAGCTGTTCGCCTTCCTGTTCAGCGGCGCCTGCGCCGGGCTCGCCGGCGCGTTCACGGTGATGTCGATCGGCCGGGTCGGGGCGGGTTCGTTCGACGTGAGCAAGTCGCTCCTCCTGCTCTCGGCCGTCCTCCTCGGCGGCCCCGGGCCGCTCCTCGGTCCCCTCCAGGCGGCGGCGACCTTCGCCGCCTTCCCCATCGTCCTGCGGAGCATCGGGCGCTACATCGGCCTCATCGGGCCGCTGTCCATCCTCCTCGTCGTCGTGGTCTCACCGGCGGGCCTGAACGGGCTCGCCCACCATCTCGAATCGGCCCTCTTCGGGCTCGGCCACAAGCGCCGTCCGCCCGGGGAACCGTTGTCTGCCCAAGGAGGCTCCCGATGAAGGCTCGCCAGATGCTGCTGCTCGGCCTGGTGGTGGTCGCCGCCGGTCTGATCGCCATCGTCGCCGGGTGGGTCCAGGTGCAGAACGAACACGACGTGGTCGTCCAGGTCGCCTACCTGGCCAGCGGGGGGTTCATCGGCGTCGCCCTCGTGGTGCTCGGGACGGGCGTCGCCGGCCATGCCGACCTGCGGGCCATCCGGGCCACGGTGGAGGAGCTGCGGGAGCGCTTCGACGATCTCGAACTCGACCTCGACGACCTCCGCCGGCGGGAGGCGGGACGGGGCGACGTGGTGCTGGACCCGGTCACGGGGCGGTCGTGACCACAGCGGCGCCGCGACGGCCCCGGCTCGTGCGCTCCCCCGAGGAGCGGGCCGGGCGCGCCGGACGGCCCCGGCCGCCGGCGGGGCGGGGGCGGGTCCTCGACGTCGCCGACGTCAGCGTGTCGTTCGGGGCGGTGCGGGCCCTCGATGGGGTCAGCCTCTCGGTACGACAAGGGGAATTCGTCGGCCTCATCGGCCCCAACGGCGCCGGCAAGACGACCATGTTCAACGTCGTGAGCGGGTTCGTGGCGCCCAGCGCGGGCCGGCTCCGCCTCGCCGGGCGGCGCATCAACGAGTGGTCGGCACCGCGCCGGGCCCGGGCCGGGATCGCCCGCACCTTCCAGAACATCGGCCTCGACAAGCCCGCCACCGTGCTCGACAACCTGCTCGTGGCCCGGGAGGGCGGAGGGCTCGCCGAGGCCCTCCGGTCCTCCTACGGGCCGGGCAGCCGGCGGCGGGACACGCTCGTCGGCCGGGGCGAGGAGCTCCTGGCCCGCCTCGACCTCCACGACGTCATCGCCGCACGGGTCGACACCCTCCCGGTGGGGACGGCCAAGCTGGTCGAGCTGGTCTGCGTCCTCCTCCGCCAACCCCGCCTGCTCCTCCTCGACGAGCCGGCCGCCGGCCTCGGGCTGTCGGAGCGGGTCGCCCTCGGCCGCCTGCTCACCGACCTGCACCGCGAGGAGGGCCTGTCGGTGCTCATGATCGAACACGACATGACCGTGGCCATGGGCGTCGTGGACTACCTCTACGTCCTCGACTTCGGGACCCTGCTGGCGCAGGGTCGCCCGGCGGAGGTCCGCCGCGACCCCCGGGTCATCGAGGCCTACCTGGGCAAGGAAGCCGGATGAGCGAGCACGGAGTGCGAGCGGCGCTCGAGCGGCCCCCGGAGCGGGAAGAACAGAGCGAGGTGGTGCTTTCGGCCGCCATCGCTTCGAGCCGCTACGGCGCCGTCGAGGTCCTGCGCGACCTGCACGTCGAGGTCGGCGCCGGCGAGATCGTGGCCGTCCTCGGGGCCAACGGCGCCGGTAAGACGACGCTGCTGCGCACCATCTCCGGCATCCTGGTCAAGGCCGCCGCCGAGATTCACCTCGGTGGCGAGGACCTGTCCCGCCTCTCCGCCCCCCGTCGGGTCCGGGCCGGCCTCGTCCACGTCCCCGAAGGCCGGCGGATCTTCCCCGACCTCACCGTGGCCGAGAACCTCGAGGTGGCGGGGCGCGCCAGCCGGCGCCCGAGGGCGGGAATGGCCGCCGGATTGGAGCGCGTCTTCGCCCTCTTCCCCCGCCTGGGCGAGCGCCGGCGCCAGCGGGGCTCGTCGCTCTCCGGTGGCGAACAGCAGATGCTGGCCATCGGCCGGGGTCTGATGGCGGAGCCGCGCCTCCTCATGGTGGACGAGGCCTCGCTCGGACTCTCCCCGACGGCCACCGAGGAGATGTTCACCGCCCTGGCCGGGCTCGGCGCCGGTGGACTGGGCATCCTCCTCGTCGAGCAGAACGCCCGGGCCAGCCTTCAGATCGCTGACCGCGCCTACATCCTCGAGCGGGGGACCGTCAGTATCAGCGGTCCCGCGGCCGAGCTCCTCGGCGACGAGCGCGTCGCCGCCACCTACCTCGGCGGCCATCTCTCGGCCGCCGAAGGACCGGATCCGTCGTCGAAAACAGACCTCACGTCGCAGCAGAGCACGGCAGAGAAAGGCAGAGAAAGGTGAAGACCATGGTTGGATCGGGGTCACGTCGCCGCTGGAGCGGGACGGGGTTCGTCCTCCTCCTCGCCGTCTCGATGATCGGCGCCGGATGCGCCGGCAACGCCGGCAAGTCGGCGCACGGGCCCGTGTCCGCCGGGGCCCCGGCCGACGCCGGAGCGGCCAACCCGGCGACGGAAACGACGGCACCGGCGGCGCCCGACGCCGGAGCGGCCGCCCCGGCGGCCGGAGCGACGGAACCTGCCGGCCCCGCCGGCGCCAGCGGGTCCGCCGCGTCGCCTTCGGCGACGGCGAGCGGGTCGCGCCCGGCCGCGGCCTCGGCCGGGCCGGCGTCGGGCCCGTCGCCCAATCCGGGCCAGCCGGCC
>JAICYE010000456.1 GCA_025934385.1 Acidimicrobiia bacterium
CTGCGGTGGCGAAGTCATCAGCGAGGAAGTCGGTCTCAAGCTCGACGGCGTCGGCCTCGAGTTGCTCGGCCGGGCCAAGAAGATCGTCGTCACCAAGGACGAGACGACCATCGTCGAGGGGGCCGGCTCCAAGGAGGACGTGCAGGGCCGGATCAACCAGATCCGGGCCGAGATCGAGAACACCGACTCCGACTACGACCGGGAGAAGCTCCAGGAGCGCCTGGCCAAGCTGTCCGGCGGCGTGGCCGTCATCAAGGTCGGCGCCGCCACCGAGGTGGAGCTCAAGGAGAAGAAGCACCGCATCGAGGACGCCGTCTCGACCACGAAGGCGGCGGTCGAGGAGGGTGTGGTCCCCGGCGGCGGCGTGGCGCTGCTCCGGGCCCAGGCCAAGGTGCGGACCTTCGCCGAGACGCTGGAGGGCGACGAGTCGACGGGCGCCAGGATGGTGGCCCGGTCGCTGGAGGAGCCGCTCAAGCAGATCGCCGTCAACGCCGGCTTCGAGGGCGGCGTGGTGGTCGAGAAGGTGCGGCAGCTCAAGGGCGCCAACGGCCTCAACGCCGCCACCGGCGACTACGAGGACCTGGTGAAGAAGGGCGTCATCGACGCCGCCAAGGTGACCCGTTCGGCGCTGCAGAACGCCGCCTCGATCGCCGCCCTGTTCCTCACCACCGAGTGCGTCATCGCCGACAAGCCGGAGAAGGAGTCCGCTCCGGCCATGCCCGGCGGCGGGATGGACGACTTCTAGGTCTCCTCGAGCCAGACCACGGAACCTTCGCCGGCGGGGCGCCTTCGGGTGCCCCGCCGGTGTTTTTTCGCCCCTTCGTCCCACCCCGTCCCTTTCGCCCCCCGACCCGGCGCTCCCGGGCCGCCCGACGCGGCAGGGCCTTTTCCACCCCGTGTCGAACAAACCTGGTCACAGGGGATTTACCACTCTGAGTGGTCGAAGTGGGGCGGATCAGGCGGATCATGGGGTACCAGGGCAAATCAGGCCGAATCCGGGTGGCGGCGGCCCTCGCTGCCGTCCTGGCGGCGTCGTCGACCGTGGCCTACGCCCTCGATGCCGGGTCGTTGCTGGCGCCGATCCTGGCACCGGCCCCCGTCGCTCCCTTCGCCGCCCCGGCCGGCGGCTACGAAGCCTTCGCCACCGGCACCGTCCTCCACGCCGGGCTGGTCGGCTCGCTGGCCGGGCTCGACTTCGTGTCCTCCAACGCCGCCGCCACCTCGGCGCCGGCGACGTCGCCGGTCAACAGCGAGCTCGGCCGGGTGGCGCTGCCGGCGCTACCGGCCAGGGGCAGCTACGGCCAGGGGGTCGGGCTCGGCCTCGACGTCGGCCTGCTGCCCGGGCTGTCGGCCGGGCTCTTCGGCAACGCCCGGGCCGTGGCGCCGCCGTCCACCGCTCCGGTGGAGCAGGACGCCGCCCCGATCTCGCTCCCGCCCCTCGTCAGCCTGACGCCGTTCCGGGGCCAGGCCCAGGCGCTGTCGTCGGCCGCCGCCTGCGTGCTCGGCTCCAACCTCGCCTTCGGACGGGCGGACGCGGCCGACCTCTCGCTGGCCGGCCAGAACGCCCTGTCGGTGGGTGCGCCGGCAGGCACCGCCGCCGGCGGGCAGCCGGTGGCGAGCTCCGAGTCGAGCACCGTGGTCGTCCAGGGGTCCGAGCCCGGCCGCCTCGGCCTGCTCAGCGAGACGACCCAGACGCTGGCCCCGGTCACGCTCCTGGCCGGGACGGGCAACCAGATCACCGTCAACCTCCTGGGCCGGTGGGCTCTCCGGGTGACGGCCGACGGCCGGACCGGGTCGGTGTCGTTCGGCCCGCAGCTGACGGCCGCCGACCAGGCGGTGCTGGAGGTGCGCAACGCCGCCGGAGCGGTCGTCGCCCGGGCGACGGCGGCGCAGCTGCAGGCGGCCGGCGACGTCGGGCTGCACATCCCGGTCGCCGGCGTCGGCGAGATCGTCGTCGGCGAGCAGCCCCGGGCCCGGGGCCGCACCACCCCGGCGCAGGCGTCGGGCACGAACGCCGACGCCGCCGTCGACCTCGTCCGGGCCCGCCTGCTGGGCCAGGACGTCCGCCTGGGCCACATGGAAGCCGCCGTGGCCGTCCCGCCCGCCGGCGTGACGTGCCCCGGCCTCGAGGTGTCGGTGACCCCGGATGTCGCCACGGTCGCTCCGGGCGGACAGGTCACGGCCGAGTTCCGGGTTCGAAACCCCAATGAGGGAACGGTCCAGGACCTCACGATCGTGCCCCGCTTCGGCGCTGACCCCGGCGTTGACTACACCTGGGCGTATCTCGGCGGACGGAGCGGGTCGATGCAGTTCACCACCGGGCCGCTAGGGCCCGGCAAGACGGCGGAGTTTCCCGTCTATCTGACCGTCGCGCCGACGTCCGGCCCGGGCGCCGTACGAATCGGGGCCGAGGCCACCGGCCATTACGGCGACGGCCCACTGGCCGTGCCCGTCGCGGCCTCCGCCGAAACCGCGGGGCCCGAGGTGGCGCCGGCCGCGGTCCAGAGCGCATCGATCAGCAAGAACTCCGCCGGGACTCCGGCGCCGGCGACGGCCGGTGTCGCCGCTCCGGCGGGCAGCGGGGGGCGCAGGCCCGCCCGGGCCTCGGCCGGCATCACCGGAGCGGCGGGCCCGGCCGCCTCTGCCGCTCCGGTGGCGCCCGCGTCGCCCGTTGCCGCTCCGCCGCCGGCCC
>JAICYE010000266.1 GCA_025934385.1 Acidimicrobiia bacterium
GATCGACTACGAGCTCGGCGTCATCTCCGAGATGGGGTTCTCGGCCTACTTCCTGGTGGTGTGGGACCTGATCAAGCACGCCCGCGACCGGGGGATCCGGGTCGGGCCCGGCCGGGGGTCGGCGGCCGGTTGTGCCGTTGCTTACTGTCTGCGGATCGTCGACCTCGACCCGCTCCGGTACGGGCTGTTCTTCGAGCGGTTCCTCAACCCCGGCCGCAAGCAGATGCCCGACATCGACATGGACTTCGACGAGCGCTACCGGGGCGAGATGATCCGCTACGCCGCCGAGCGCTACGGCGCCGACCACGTCGCCCAGATCGTCACGTTCTCGACCATCAAGGCCCGGGCGGCGGTGCGCGACGCCGCCCGGGTGCTCGGCTACCCCTACGCCGTCGGCGACAAGATCGCCAAGCTCATGCCCCCGCTGATCATGGGCCGCGACACGCCGCTGCACGCCTGCTTCGAACGGAAGGACAAGTTCGAGGACGGCTACAAGATGGCCGGCGAGCTGCGCGACCTCTACGAGGCCGACCCCGACGTGAAGCGGGTCTGCGACGTGGCGCTGGGGCTCGAAGGCCTCCGCCGGCAGGATGGGATCCACGCCGCCGCCGTCGTCATCACCCGCGACCCGCTCACCGAGTACCTCCCGATCCAGCGCAAGCCCGAGCCCGGCGGCCGCCTGGAGGACGCGCCGATCGTCACGCAGTACGAGATGCACGGCGTGGAGGACCTCGGCCTCCTCAAGATGGACTTCCTCGGCCTGCGCAACCTCTCGGTCATCGACCGGACGCTGGAGCTCATCACGGCCTCGACGGGGATCGACCTCGACATCGACGACGTCCCGCTCGACGACGAGCCGACGTTCGCCATGCTGCGGGAGGGCCGCTCGATCGGCGTGTTCCAGCTCGAGGGCGGGCCGATGCGGTCGCTGATGCGGTCGCTGGCGCCGACGACCTTCGAGGACATCGCGGCGTTGGTGGCCCTGTACCGGCCCGGGCCGATGGGCGCCAGCATGCACACCGACTACGCCGACCGCAAGAACGGGCGGAAGCCGGTCGTCTACTACCACGCCGACCTGGAGGAGATCCTCGCCCCGACCTACGGGCTGATGATCTACCAGGAGCAGATGATGCAGGTGGCCCAGCGGATGGCCGGCTACTCGCTGGCCGAGGCCGACAACCTCCGGAAGGCCACCGGCAAGAAGAAGCGCGAGCTGATCGCCAAGGAGCGCTCCAAGTTCGTGGCCGGCTGCGAAGCCGCCGGCTACGGCGCCGCCTTCGGCGAGCAGATGTTCGACGTCATCGAGCCCTTCGCCGACTACTCGTTCAACAAGTCGCACTCGGTCGGGTACGGCTTCGTGTCGTACCAGACGGCCTATCTGAAGGCCCACCACCCGGTCGAGTACCTCGCCGCGCTGCTGACGTCGGTGAAGGACGACAAGGACAAGACGGCGGTCTACCTCAACGAGTGCCGGGTGCTCGGGATCCCGGTGCTGGTGCCCGACGTCAACGTGGCCGAGAGCGACTTCGTCGGGAAGGAAGGGGCGATCCCGTTCGGCATGTCGGCGGTCCGCAACGTCGGCGAGGGGATCGTGGCCCACATCGTGGCCGAGCGGGAGGCCAGTGGCCCGTTCGCCTCGTTCGCCGACTTCTGCAACCGGGTGAACCCGTCGGTCCTCAACAAGCGGGCGCTGGAGTCGTTGATCAAAGCCGGCGCCTTCGACTCGCTCGGCCATCCCCGCAAGGGCCTGCTGATGGTCTTCGAGCGGATCGCCGATTCGGCGCTGGCCCGCCGCCGGGAGGCGGAGGCGGGGATCATGAGCCTCTTCGGCGAGGCGACGGTCGGCGGCGGCCCGGCCGAGATCGACCGGGTCGACGTCCCCGACGTCGAGTTCGACAAAATGCAGCGCCTGGCCTACGAGAAGGAGATGCTCGGCCTCTACGTCTCCGACCACCCGCTGATGGGGGCGCAGGCGGCCCTGGCCCGCCACGTCGAGTCGACGCTGACCGAGGCCAAGGAGATGAACGACGGCGCCCCGACCACGCTGGGGGGCGTGGTCACGGCGCTCAACCGCCGCTACACCAAGCGGGGCGACCTCATGGCCACCTTCGTGCTGGAGGACCTCGAGGCGGCCATGGAGGTGTTCGTCTTCCCCCGCACGATGGCCGACTACGGCCATCTGCTGGAGGAGGACGGTGTCGTCTGCGTGAAGGGCCGCATCGACCGGCGTGACGACCAGGCGAAGTTCATCGCCATGGAGGTCAAGCGGCCGGAGCTGGTGGTCGGCGAGGGGCCGCCCCTCCGGCTGAAGGTGCCCGCCTCCCGGCTGACCGAGACGATGGTGGCCGAGGTCAAGCGGATCCTCGAGGCCCATCCGGGCGACTCGGCGGTCATGCTCCACGTGGAGGACGGGCGCCGCGAGACGGTGCTGCGGCTCGGCCCGGGGTACTGCGTCGACGGCGGGAACGCCGTCCACGCCGAGCTGCGGGTCCTGCTGGGAGCGGACGCCGTCTTCTAGCTCGTCGGCAAGCGTTCACGAGCCTCGACTTTCATCACAGGGCCCGGCCGCGACAGAATGACGGGCCATGGATGTCGATATCCGCGATTCGGCTTCCCTCAAGCCCGCCGAACTGGACGAACTGTCACAGGTTCTCCGGAAGGCCGGGAGCCTCCTCCCCGAAAGCACCATTGATGACCAGGTCGAGCGCTTCAGCCGCGTGACGATGGTCATGAGCGACGAGGAGGTCCACGCCTTCCTGTTCGGCTCGCTCGAGCGGATCGGCGGCACGCCCTGCGTGCTCTGGGGCCTCGGCGCGACCGATGCCAACGGTGAGGGCGGCCCCATGCTCGAGGCTATGACCACCGAGCTCTACCGCCGGGCGGCGATCTCCTTCCCCGACGAGGACGTTCTCGTCGCCGGCCGCATCGCCACCCCGGCCCTCTACCGCCTCTTCGGCGGCCTCCAGGAGCCGTGCCCGCGCCCCGGCTACCGGGCCAGCGGCGAGGACCGGGCCTGGGGCCGGCGCCTGGCCAAGCGATTCGGCTGCGACGACCGCTACGACGACCGGGCCTTCCGGTCGTCGGGCAACGGCGTCGCCGAGCCCACGCTGGCCATCGACCTCGCCGGCGAGCCCGATCCCGACGTCGAGGAACTCCTGGCCCCGCTCGACCCCGGCAAGGGCGACACCCTCATCGCCTTCGGATGGGCGGCGGCCGAGTCACTGGCAGCCGTGCTGGCCAAGAACGGCCGCTGACGGCGAACCTCCGTCACTCTCGGTGCCCTTGTGGCCCGAGTGGCTGCTGTGTAAGGCTCTCGACCCATGCGCCCGGGCCTCCGCATGCGTTTTGCCGCGCTCGTCGCCGCAATGCTGGCGGTGTCGGCGTTAGGAGCGTTGGGGGCGCCCGCCGCCGAGGCCCGGGGATCGGGGTCGAAGAAGGCGCCTCCGGGGCCCAAGATTCCGGCGCTGGTCACCGACGTGGCCCGGATCGAGCCGCTGGCGCTGGTCGGTCCGGGGGCCGCCGGGGCCCGGGCCGACGGTCCGACGGTGTCGCTCGACGGGGTCGGGGAGTACCACGGCGTCCTGGAGCTGCGGAGGACGGCCGCCGGGGTGGGGGCCGTCAACGACGTCGCTCTCGAGGACTACCTGACGGGCATCTCGGAGGTGCCGTCGAGCTGGCCGCCTGAGGCGCTGCGGGCCCAGGCCATCGCCTCCCGGACGTACCTGCTGTGGGTGCTGGGCAGCCCGCCGTCGGGCGACGCCGCCGCCCTCGGGGCCCAGATCTGCGCCACCGACAGCTGCCAGGTCTACAGCGGGGTGGCCAAGGAGCGGGCCCCGAACGGTGCCAACTGGGCGGCGGCGGTACGCGACACGGCCGGGCTGGCCCTGCTGTCGGGCGGTTCGCCGATCCTGGCCAAGTACTCGGCCTGCAACGGTGGGCGCAGTGTCAGCGGCGGGAAGCCCTATCTCAAGCCGGTCGACGACCCCGACGACGCCCGCTGCCCGCTGTACCGGTGGGGCCTGTCGGTCTCCTACGACGACGTCGGCCGGGCCCTGGCCGTGCCCGGCACGGTGAAGGCGGTGCGGGCCACGCCCGACGACGTGCAGGTCGACTGGACCAGCGCCGACGGCGGAGGCGGTCACACGGCGGTGCCGCGGACGGAATTCCGGGCCAGGCTCGACGCCGCCGTCCCACCGCCGGACGGGCGCAGCAGGACCGTGCCGTCGATCCTCTTCACGCTCCGGCCCGACGACGGGGCCCGGGTGGCCTCGCTCGACGGCCGGGGTTACGGCCACGGCATCGGGATGAGCCAGTGGGGCGCCTACGGCAAGGCGCTGCGGGGGATGAAGGCGGCGGCCATCCTGGGCGCCTACTACGGCGGGATCGGGCCGGCCAGGGTGCCGGCGGCCGGGCTCTCCGC
>JAICYE010000110.1 GCA_025934385.1 Acidimicrobiia bacterium
AGGGCAGCGACCGGGCCAGGTCGTCGACGAGGGCGTCGAGCCGGCCGGCGGCGGCCTCGTAGGCCGCGCCGAGGTCGGCCTCGCCGGCGCCCGGCCGGACGAGGACGTTCTCGATGAGGTAGATCCGCTGCCGGAAGTGGTCGAAGGCGGCGACGTGGCCGGTGAGCGACATGACGGCGTCGGGCAGGCCCGGGTCCTGCGCCGGGACGGCGGTCAGCCGCTCGATCTCCCGCACCACGTCGTAGCCCAGCCAGCCGACGATCCCGCCGTGGAAGGGCGGCAGGTCGGGGAGGCGGGGCGCCCGGTAGCGGGCCAGCAGCGCCTCCAGCGCCCCGAGGGCGCCGCGGTCGTCGGGCAGGCCGGCGGCGAGGCCTTCACTATTCCGGTCAGGGTCCGCCTCGCCCTCCAGCCAGCGGACGGCGCCGCCCCGGGCGACCAGCGTGAGGCTGGGGTCGCGCCCGACGAAGGAGTACCGGCCCCAGCGCTCACCGTGCTCGACGGACTCCAGCAGGAAGCCCTCGCCGCCGCCGACGAGCTTGAGGAACACCGACACCGGGGTCTCGAGGTCGGCCAGCACCTCCCGCCACACGGGCACCACCGTGTAGTCCTGGGCCAGTTCCTTGAATTCCGTGACCGAGGGGTGGAGGGGCTCGACCATCCTCGGGGCGTCAGGCCGGTTCGGCCGGATCGGCGAAGCTCCGGAAGAAGCACGTCCGCTCGCCGGTGTGGCAGGCGCCCTTGCCCTCCTGGTCGACGACGAACAGCAGCGTGTCGCCGTCGCAGTCGTAGTACGCCTGGCGGACCCACTGCCGGTCGCCCGACGTCTCGCCCTTGCACCAGTACTCCTGCCGGCTGCGCGACCAGAACCAGGTTCGCCCCGTCTCGAGCGTCTGGCTGAGGGCCTCGTCGTTCATGTAGGCCAGCATCAGGACGGCGCCCGTCCCCGCCTCCTGGATGATGGCGGGGACGAGGCCGTTGGCGTCGTACTTGACGCGGGCCAGGTGCTCGGGTGCGGTCGTGATCGGGGTCGCGGTGAAAGAGGCGGACACGCCGCCAATGCTACTGGCGCACCGCGCTCCGGCCGCTTACGCGGAGCGGTAGCTCAGTGACGGTTCGGCGGCCAGACCCCGGCGTTCGAGGAAGGCGAGCTTGCGGTGGAGCACCGATTGCCAGGCGGCGAAGTCGGTCTCGAAATGCCCCCGGTCGCCGTCTTCGTAGGCGTGCTCGAGTTCGTCGAAGGCATTGTCCTCCGCGTCGAGCAGTTCCCGGTAGCGCCGCATGAAGGCCTCGTCGAGCACTGGGTCTTCCATGGCCACCCCCGTCTCGCGGCCGACCGACGTCGGGTCGGCTCGGGTTTCAGCCAAGGTACCGTCTGGCGTCGGAGGCAGAAAGCCCCGCGTCAGAAACGTCACGAAGAAGAAACGTGGATCTGGCTCAGCGCCGGACGGGGATGCCACGCCCGGCGAGGTACTCCTTCGCCTCGCCGACGGTGTGCTGGCCGAAGTGGAAGATCGAGGCGGCCAGGACGGCGCTGGCGCCCCCGTCGGCCAGGCCCTCGTAGAGGTGCTCCAGCGTGCCGACGCCGCCGCTGGCGATGACCGGGACGGGCACGGCGCCGCCCACCGCCCGGAGCAGGTCGCAGTCGTAGCCGGACTTGGTGCCGTCACGATCCATCGAGGTGAGGAGGATCTCGCCGGCGCCGAGCGCCACGACCTCCTCGGCCCAGGAGACGGCGTCGAGGCCGGTCGGCTTGCGCCCGCCGTGGGTGTAGACCTCCCAGCCGCGCTGCGCCCGCCGGGCGTCGATGGCCACCACGATGCACTGGGAGCCGAACTCGGAGGCTGACTGGGCCACGATCTCGGGGCTGGCCACCGCCCGGGTGTTGAACGACACCTTGTCGGCCCCGGCCCGCAGCATCTTGCGGACGTCGTCGGCGTGGTTCAGCCCGCCGCCGACGGTGAAGGGGATGAAGACCTGCTCGGCGACGCGGGCCACGACGTCGACCATCGTCTCCCGGGCGTCGGAGCTGGCCGTGATGTCGAGGAACACCAGCTCGTCGGCGCCCTCGGCGTCGTAGCGGGCGGCCAGCTCGACGGGGTCGCCGGCGTCGCGCAGGCCGACGAAGTTGACGCCCTTGACGACGCGGCCGGCGTCGACGTCGAGGCAGGGGATCACACGGGCGCCAAGCATGCCAGCGCCTCCTCCACGGTGAAGCGGCCTTCGTAGATGGCCCGTCCGACGATGACGCCGGCCAGAGCCCGGCGCTCCCCCGGCCCGGCCCGGAGCCCGGCCAGGGCGGCGACGTCGTCGAGCGTGCCGACGCCGCCGCTGGCGATGACGTCGATCGTGGTGGCGTCGAGGACGGCGGCGAGTTGGTCGACGTCGGGGCCGGCCATGGTGCCGTCGCGGCCGATCTCGGTGACGATCAGCGCCGCCACGCCCTCGCCCTCGAAGCGCCGGGCCAGATCGACGAGGTCGGCGCCGGTCGTCTCCGTCCAGCCCTTGACCGCCACCCGGCGGCCCCGGGCATCGAGGCCGACGGCCACCCGGCCGGGGTAGCGGGCGGCCAGTTCGGTGACGAGCTCGGGCCGCTCGACGGCGGCGGTGCCGATCACGACCCGGGCGACGCCGGCGTCGATGAGCCGCTCGGCCGCCTCGACCGACCGGACGCCGCCGCCCGTCTCCACCCCGCAGCGGACGCTGCGGGCGATGGCGGCCACGTATTCGAGGTTGCCGGCCTCGCCGCTGCGGGCGGCGTCGAGGTCGACGACGTGGATCCAGCGGGCGCCAGCCGCCTCGAAGGAGCGGGCCACGGCGACGGGGTCGTCGGAGTAGACGGTCTCGGCGGTGTAGTCGCCTCGCAGCAGGCGGACGGCCCGGCCGGCCCGCAGGTCGATGGCGGGATAGAGATCAACCACAGGCGTCGGCGAAGTTCTGCAGCAGGCGCAGCCCGTTGGCGGCGCTCTTCTCCGGATGGAACTGCGTCGCCCACAGCGACCCCTGCTCGACGGCGGCCACGACGGTGCCGCCGTACTCGGTGGTGGCGGCCACGACGGCCTCGTCGTCGGGGACGGGCGCGTAGGAGTGGACGAAGTACAGCCAGCTGCCGTCCTCGATGCCGTCGAACAGCGCCGAGCCCGTCCGGATCATGAGGGTGTTCCACCCCATGTGCGGCAGGCGGTCGGTGGTGGTGAGCCGGCGGACTTCGCCGGGGATGATCCCGAGCCCCGTGACGCCCGGCGCCTCCTCGCTGGAGTCGAACAGCATCTGCATCCCCACGCAGATCCCGATGAAGGGCTTGCCGGCCTCGACCGCCTCGTGGACCACCGGCTCCAGGCCCGACTCCCGGAGTTGCTCCATACACCGCCCGAAGGCGCCGACGCCGGGCAGCACCACGCCGGCCGCGGCGCGGGCCACGGCCGGGTCGGTGGTCAGGGCGGCGTCGACCCCGAGATGCTGCAACGCCTTCTCGGCCGATCGGAGGTTGCCGATGCCGTAGTCGAGAACGGCGATCACGGGATTCCGTTCACAGCACTTCTTTGGTGGAGGGCACACCGCCGCCCTCCACCCGCACGGCGTCGCGCAGCGCCCGGGCCACGCCCTTGAACGACGCCTCGACGATGTGGTGCCCGTTCTTGCCGGACAGGCTCTTGAGGTGGAGGGTCATGCCGGCCGAGGTCACGAAGGCCCGGAAGAACTCCTCGGCCAGCTGGGGGTCGAACGTCCCGATCATCTGGCTCGGCACGTCGACGTCGTAGGCCAGGTACGGCCGGCCCGACAGGTCGAGCGCCACCTGGATCAGCGCCTCGTCGAGCGGCAGCAGGTGGGAGGCGAAGCGGCGGATGCCGGCCTTGTCGCCCAGCGCCTCGGCGAAGGCGGCGCCAAGGGTGATGCCGGCGTCCTCGATGGTGTGGTGGGTGTCGACGTCGAGGTCGCCCCGGGCGGTGAGCTCGAGATCGAACCCGCCGTGGCGGCCGATCTGCTCCAGCATGTGGTCGAAGAACGGGATGCCCGTCGAGACCTTGGCCACGCCGGTGCCGTCGAGATCGATCCGGACCGAGATCTCGGTCTCCTTGGTCGAGCGCTTCCGCTCGGCGACTCTCGGGCTCATGTTGCCAGGACCTCCTTCAAGGCGGCCAGGAAGGCGTCGTTCTCCTCCGGCCGGCCGATCGTGACCCGCAGGCAGCCGTCGAGCCGGGGCCAGCGGGCGAAGTTGCGGACGAGGACGCCGGCCCGCAGCAGCCCCTCCCAGATGGCCACGCCGTCCGCCGCGACGGTGCGGAACAGGATGAAGTTGGCGCCCGACGGGAACGCCTCGACGCCGTCGAGGGCCGACAGGGCGGCCCCCACCCGGTCGCGCTCGGTCATGATCGAGGCGACCCGGTTGCCCATCTCGCCGGTGAAGCGCAGCGCCACGGTGCCGGCCACCTGGGTCGGCACCGACAGGTGGTAGGGCAGCACGACCTTCTCCAGGTCCTCCACCACCGACGGGGGGGCGACGCAGAACCCGAGGCGGAAGGCGGCCATCGACCACACCTTGGAATAGGTCCGGGCGACCACCAGCGGGACGTCGTCGGCGACGAGGTCGACGGCCGTCCACGGCGAGAACTCGGCGTAGGCCTCGTCGACGATGAGGAGGCCGGGCCGGGCCCGGGCGGCGATCCGCTCGACGAGCGCCTCGACGGTCTGCCGGGGCTCGACCATCCCCGTCGGGTTGTTGGGGGTCGTGAGGAAGACGACGTCGGGCTGGCGCTCGTCGACGAGGCGGACGGCCTCGGCCGGGTCGAGCGTGAAGTCCGCCCGGCGCTCGCCGGTGACCACGCCCGTCCCCGTGATCCGGGCGATGTGGGCGTGGAGCACGTAGGAGGGCTCGAACACCAGGGCCGTGCGGCCGGGCCCGCCGTAGCCGAGGAGAAGGGTCTGCAGCACCTCGTTGGACCCGTTGGCGCAGAAGACCCGCTCGGGCGGCTGGCCGAGGAACTCGCCGAGGGCCGCCCGGAGGCGGCGGGCCGCCCGGTCGGGGTAGCGGTGGGCGGCGGCCGAGCTGACCTCGCCCGTCCATGCCTGGAAGAACTCCGGCGGCGGCGGGTAGGGGCTCTCGTTGGTGTTGAGGCGGACGGCGACGTCGACCTGGGGGGAGTGGTAACCCTCGAGGTCGCCGAGGTCGTCCCGGAGCTTCGGCCGGCTCAACCGCGGGCTCCGCGCAGCCGGACCGACTTGCCGTGGGCCTCGAGCCCCTCGGTGTCGGCGAAGGCCGCCACGTAGGGCGCCACCCGGCGCAGGGCGCTCTCGTCGAGGCCGACGACGTGGAGGTGCTTGCAGAAGTTGGCCACCCGCAGTGCCGACGAGAACCGGGCGGTGCGGGCGGTGGGGAGCACGTGGTTCACGCCGGCCACGTAGTCACCGACGGCGGCGGGGGCGAACTGGCCGCAGAACACGGCGCCGGCGTGGCGGACGAGCGGCACCAGCGCCGCCGGGTCGGCGTTCATCAGCTCGAGGTGTTCGGGGGCGACGATGTTGGCCACTTCCATCGCCTGCTCCGGCCCGTCGACGAGGACGATCGAGCCGCCGCTGCGCAGCGTCGCCTCGGTGTCGGCCCGTCGCGAGGATTCCGCCAGGAGCCGGTCGATGGCGGCGGCGACGTCGTCGGCCAGGCCCTCCGACCACGTGACGAGGACGGCGGCGCCGTTGGGGCCGTGCTCGGCCTGGGCCATGAGGTCGATGGCGACGTAGTCGGGCGGCGCCGACTCGTCGGCCACGACGACGAGCTCCGACGGGCCGGCGGTGGCCTCGATGCCGACGACGCCGGCCACCTCCCGTTTGGCCAGCGTGACGTAGACGTTGCCGGGGCCGACGATGACGTCGACGGGTTTGATCGTCTCGGTGCCGTAGGCCATGGCGGCGATGGCCTGGGCGCCGCCGACCCGGTAGACCTCGTCGATGGCCAGGAGGGCGGCGGCGGCCAGCGTGGCCTGGGGGACGGCGCCGTCGGGCCCGGGCGGCACGCACAGGGCGATCTCCGGCACGCCGGCCACCTGGGCCGGGATGGCCGTCATCAGCACGGTGGACGGGTACACCGCCCGCCCGCCCGGCACGTAGCAGCCGGCCCGGTCGACCGGCCGCACCAGGTCGCGGATGACGATCCCCTCCCGCTCGTGGCGGGTCTCCTCCTCCACCTGGGTGCGGTGGTAGGCCATGATCTGGTCGCGGGAGAACTCCAGCGCCTCCCGGAACCCCGGCGGCAGCGTGGCCAGGGCGTGGGAAACGTCACCCGAGGGCACCCGGAGGTCTGCGAGCTGGACGCCGTCGAAGCGGGCGGTCAGGTCGCGCAGGGCGTCGTCGCCCCGTTTGCGGACGTCGGCGATGATCTCCCGCACCGCCTCCAGCGGGCCCTCGCCGCCACCGGCCTCGGGGCGCGCCAGGGCCGAGGCGACGTCGTCGCCGGTACGGCCGCGAAGGTCGAGGCGCGTGAGCATCGGTGAGGCCAGAGTACCGGTCTGGCCTGCAGCTCCGCCCCTCGATTACCGGCCCCGGCCCGGTGCGCCGGGCCATAGGCTGGCTCGGCATGAGCGCTTCGTCCCATCAGGCCGAGTTGTCGAGCGTGCGGTCGCAGCTGGAGGAGCTGCGGGCCCGGGTCGAGACGATCGCCGTCCACTACCAGGGAACCCCCGACAGCGCCGTGGCCGCCGAGCTCTTCGAGGCCGACCGGGCCTTGACCACCGCCGGCCGCACGCTCGACCGGGCCCTCACCGCGCTCTCCGAGCTCGCCGCCTCCCAGTGAACCTGGGCGCCTCCGGCGCTCCCGCCCGGCGTCCGCCGGGCTCCTCCGAGCGTGGGGCCCCGCCCCACGCCGGCCGTGGTCCGGTGATCGCTGCTCCAATCGGCAAGCCGGTGACGCGGCGGCGGGCCCGGCCGCCGGGGGCGACCCGGCCCCACACCCCCGTAGAGTGGTCAGAGGGCGGCGCCGGTACGGCCCCCCCCACCC
>JAICYE010000061.1 GCA_025934385.1 Acidimicrobiia bacterium
GGGCGCCGTAGACGGCGACCGTGGCCAGGTTGGCGCCGGTGAACTGCCGGGAGCGGAACAACGACAGCGGCAGCATCGGGTGGTCGTTGCGCCGTTCGACGGCCACGAATCCGGCCAGGGCGGCGACGCCGGCCAGCCCGGGGGCCAGCCCCGCCGGCCCCCGGCCGTGCTCGATGAGGGCGTAGGCCACGAGGGCGGTGCCGGCGCTCACCAGCGCCCCGCCGGCCACGTCGAGCGGGCCGGCATCGTCGTCGCGGCTCTCGGGGACGTGACGGCGGGCGATGGCGATCGCCGCTCCGGCCAGTGGCACGTTGAGGAAGAAGATGAGCCGCCAGGAGCCGGCGTCGACCAGCCACCCGCCGAGCAGCGGCCCGGCGGCGCCGGCCACGGCGGCCAGGCCCGACCAGGCGCCGATGGCCCGCCCCTGATCCTCGGTGGCGAAGCCCGAGGCGATGATCGACAGGCTGGCCGGCACGAGCAGCGCTCCGGCGACCCCCTGCAGCCCCCGGGCGGCGATGAGCAATCCGACCCCGGGCGCCAGGCCGCAGAGCACCGAGGCGGCCACGAACCCGGCCAGTCCGGCCACGAAGACCCGCCGCCGGCCGTAACGGTCGCCGGCGCTGCCGCCGAGCAGCAACAGCGACGACAGCGTCACCAGGTAGCCGTCGAGCATCCACTGCAGGCCCCGCACGGACGCTCCGAGATCGGCGCTGATGGCCGGGAGGGCGACGTTGACGACGGTGCCGTCGAGGAACACCACGCCGGAGCCCAGCACGGCGGCGACGATCACCCACCGCCCCTGGGCCGTCCCGTAGCGAAGCGTTCCGGCGTCGATGGTGCATCATCGCACCGTGGGCGAGCAGGGTCCGGAGTTCGGGGAGCGGGTGCTCGAGGTGCTCGACCGCTGGGATCGCCGGCTGGAGATCGCCACCGCCGCCTGGGCCGAGCTGAGCCCCGGCCGGCAGCGCCTTCGGGAGGCGGAGCTCGATGCCGCCGGCGAGGTCGACGAATGGGTCGTCGTGCTGTGGAACTGGTGGAACCGGGCCGAATCTCCGGAGCAGGAGCAGCTCCGCCGGGACGTGGCCGTGCTGTCGAGCGCGCTGTGGGCGGCGGCGGGCGATGGGCGCCTCGACGGCCTGTCCGGAGAGGCGGCCTCGGCCCGCCATCTGGTTCAGGCGTTGGACCGCGTGGCGGCCATCCTCGGCCGCTGACTGAATCGTCGTTCGCGACGACCTGATGACACCGGTGTGACAGGTGCATGACAGTGGTTCGCGCGAACCACGTCATCCCGACAACCCTGTGCCTGTCAGACATTTCCGGGGTGGGGATCGGCCCCGTCCGTGCCGAATCTTGTGGATGTGCACCCCCCACGGCGCGGACTTCGCTGCATCGCCGTCACCGGAGCGGCCCTGGCCGCCTTCGGGCTGACCACCGCGTTCAGCGAAGCGGCGTGGGCGGCCGACCTGCCCGTGCCGCCGGGCTACACCGTCACGGCCCACGACGCCCCCGCCGACGGCGTCGAGCACCTCACGCTGACGAGAACGAACCCCGACGTGGTGGTGAACGTGGCCCGCATCACCGCCGGGGCGCCGGTGTCGCTGCGGGCGGTGCTGTCGAACGACAAGGTCGCCGGTGACGACCCCCGCCTCGAGACGACCAGCAGCATGTGCGCCCGGGTGCACTGCGTGCTCGGGGTCAACGGCGACTTCTCCGGGGACGACAACGAACCGCTCGGTGCCTTCGTGACCGACGGCGCCCTGCTCCGCACGCCGAACAGCACGCACCTCCAGCTGTCGCTGACCGGCGACGGCAAGCTGACCGACCGGATGTTCAGCTGGACGGGCAAGCTGCTGCCGACCGACCTCGCCCCGATCAACCTCGACGGCGTCAACGTCGCCCGGCCGGGGGGCAAGATCGTGCTCTACACGCCGGCCTTCGGGCCGAGCACCGACACGACCACGCCCGGCGCCGAGCTCGTCGTGCGGGTCGTCGAGCCAGCCGGGGAGTTCCGGCTCGACCAGACCGCCCGGGTCGAACTCGTGGCCCTGAACGACGGCGTGCAGAACGGGCCGATCCCGCCCGACGGCGCCGTGCTGGCCGGCGAGGGCGCCGGCGCCGACGCCCTGCGTTCGCTGTGGGCCCGGGTCAACGCCGGGACGGCGTCGCACCAGGCGCTGCTGCGGCTCTCGGCCGACGAAGACGTGCAGGAGAGCCTCGGCGGCAGCCCGATCCTCGTGCGGGACGGGAAGCGCTGGTTCGGCGACCCCGGCGACGACTTCACCGACGGCCGCCACCCCCGCACGATGGTCGGCTGGACGGCGGCCGGCGACGAGCTCCTCGTGACGGTCGACGGGCGGGAGGCGCAGCGGTCGGTCGGCATGTCGCTCTACGAGGCCACCGATTTCATGATCGCCCTCGGCGCCACCGACGCCATCAACCTCGACGGCGGCGGCTCGACGACGTTCGTGCAGAGCGGCAACGTCGTGAACCAACCGAGCGACGTCCAGGTCCGCAGCGGGGGCAAGACGCTGGTCCACCATTCGGTGGAGAAGGGCGACACGCTCATCGGCCATGTGGAGCGGCCGGTGTCCAGCGCCCTCGTCGTCGTCCCGAGCATCGCGGTGTCGGTGCCGCCGGTCGACCCCCGGGCCGGCGTGGCTCTCGGGCTCCACGAGCTGGCGCTGGGGGCGCCGCTCCCGGCCGACGGCGCCGCCGCCCGGTCCGACGCCGAGGCCTCGGCGGCTAGCGCCTCGGCCGAGACGGCGAAGGCCGCGGGCGTGCTGGCCGCCGAAGACCCCGCCTCGGCGCCGGACGGGCGCCTCCCGGCTCTGGTCGGCCCCCGGCCGAAGGTCGGCTCGCCGCTGGTGCGGGCCGCCGTCCTCGTCGACGTGACCGCCCTCGTGGCTTTGCTGTCGGCGGTGATGACGGTGCGCCGCCGGACCCGGCTCCGGACGCCCTGGACCTCTTCGAGGCGGGAGCCCGGCGCCGCCTAGATTCCTTCGCCGTGATCATCGACGTCGACCTCACCGGGGCGGCTGCTGCCATCGAGCTGGCCGAACCGGAGGACTGCAAACGGTTCCACGTCGCCGTGCGGGGCGGCGACGCCGCCGCCCTGGGTGAAGCCCTGACGGCCGGCGGCGTGGGGCGGCTCCTTCCGGCGGGCGAGGCCATGATCGACACCGCCGCCGTCCGTCGGATGGCCCAAGGCCAGGTGCCGGCCGGCTGGGACGAGGACTTCGCCGCCATGCTCGGCTACGCCCAGAGCAAGGGCTGGCTCGACGACACCGGCGAGGCGATCCGGGCCCACGTCGAGTGGGCCGGCTGAGCGGGCCGGTGCCGACGCTCTCCGAAGCGGAATCGAAGGCGCGGCTGGCCCGGCACGGCGTCCCCGTCCCGGCCGAGTCGTTGGCGGCCACCCCCGCCGAGGCGGCCGAGGCCGCCGCCGGCATCGGCTTCCCCGTCGCGGTCAAGCTGTGCGGCGGCGCAATCGCCCACAAGACCGAGCGGGGGCTCGTGAAGCTCGGGCTGGGGGACGCCGCCGCAGTGGAGGCGGCCGGCGTCGAGCTGCTGGCCGCCGCCCGCCCGGAGGACGGCGACGTCGCCCTGCTGGTCTCGGCCATGGTGCCGGGCGCCCGGGAGCTCATCGCCGGCTTCGTGCGGGACGACGAGTTCGGGCCCTGCGTCATGCTCGGCGTCGGCGGGGTCCTGGCCGAGGCCGTCGGCGACGTCGCCTTCCGGCTGGCGCCGCTCGACGCCGTCGACGCCGACGACCTCGTCGACGACCTCTCCAACCAGGCGCTGCTGGGGCCGGTGCGGGGCGAACCGCCCGTCGACCGTTCGGCGCTGGCCGGGATCCTGCTCGGTCTCTCGGCGGTCGGTGTCGACGACGACCGCATCCGGTCGATCGACCTCAACCCCCTCATCGTCTCGGGCGGCGTGCCGGTGGCCGTCGACGCCCTGATCGAGCTCGAGGCATGAACCGGAATTCCTTTTCGTGCCTGTGGCGAGGGCGGATTCCGGTCGAAAAGGAATTCCGGTGACCCTCCGGCATCTGTTCGAGCCCCGCGGCGTCATCATCGTCGGGGCGTCGAGCCACCCGGCCAAGTTCGGCTTCGTCGCCCTCCACAACGTGCTGGCGCAAGGGTTTCCGGGTCCCGTGTTCGCCGTCAACCGCGACGGCGGCGAGATCCTCGGGCTGGCGACGGCGACCGACGTGGCGCAGCTCCCGTCCGGAGCGGCCGACCTCGCCGTCGTGTGCACGCCGGCGGCCGCCAACGCCGACGTGCTCCGGGCCTGCGCCGCCAAAGGGGTGCAGGCGGCCTACGTCGTCTCCGGCGGCTACCGGGAGACCGGCGCCGAGGGCCGGCGGGCCGAGGAGGAGCTGGTGGCCCTGGCCGACAAGCTCGACATCGTGCTGGCCGGGCCCAACGGGCAGGGCCTGATCTCGACGCCGGCCAGGCTCTGCGCCCAGATCGTCGGCCCCTACCCGGTGGCGGGGGCGATCTCGGTGGCCAGCCAGTCGGGCAACACGACGTCGTCGTTCCTGAACTACGCCAACCATTCCGGCGTCGGCATCGCCCGGGCGGTGAGCGCCGGCAACGCCGCCGCCGTCACCGTGGGCGACTATCTGCAGTGGTTCCGCGACGACCCCGCCACCCGCGTCGCCTTCGCCTATCTGGAGCATTCCGCCGACGGGCGGGCGACGTTCGACCGGGTCCGGGCGGTCACCGCCGAGTTGCCGGTGGTGATGGTGAAGGGCGGGGTGAGCCGGGCCGGCCAGCAGGCGGCGGCGTCCCACACGGGGGCGCTGGCCGGCGAGCAGCGGATCTTCACCGGCGCCATGCGCCAGGCCGGCGTGTGCCTCGCCCCGACGGTGGAGGAGGCGTTCGACGCCGCCGCCACCTTCGCCACCCAGCCACTGCCGAAGGGTCCGAACACGGTGGTGGTGACCACCGCCGGCGGGTGGGGCGTGATGACCGCCGACGCCCTGGCCTCCTCGTCGCTGCGGCTCATGCTGCTGCCCGACGACCTGCGGGCGGCGATCGACACGAAGCTGCCGCCCCGGTGGAGCCGGGCCAACCCCGTCGACATGGCCGGCGGCGAGAGCCGCGACACGGTTCCCGAAGTGCTGGAGCTGGTGGCCGCCCACCCGGCGGTCGACGCCGTGATCTTCCTCGGGCTCGGGATCCAGTCGAACAGCGCCAAACTGTTGCGGGACGGGCGCTTCCACCCCGACCACGGCCTGGAGCGGATCGTGGCCTTCCACGAACGGCAGGACCGGCGCTTCGCCGAAGCGGCGGCGGCGGCGTCCGACGCCAGCGGCAAACCGGTGCTCGTGGCCACCGAGCTCGGCGTGACCGACCCGGCCAACCCCGGCCCGGCGGCGGTTCGGGACAGCGGGCGCTACTGCTACCCGTCGGCCAACCGGGCGGTCACCGCCCTCGACCACCTGTGGCGCTACGCCCGCTTCCGGCAGCGCCGCGGCGGCTGAACGGCGCGGTCGGCTGTCGTCGGTCGGTCCGTGGCCTCAGTGCGGGAGGGCCAGCGGCTGCCAGGTGGCGCCGCCGTCGGCGGTGCTGAACAGCTGCCGGCTGCCCGCCGGCCCGGCGGTGAGGATGCCGTGGTCGGCGTCGGTGAACTGCAGTGCCGGGTCGGCGCCGGTGTGGAGCACCGTCGTGAAGTGGAGGCCGTTGTCGGTCGTCCGCATGACGTCGCCGCTGTCGAGGCCCACGACGGCGGTGCTCCCGCCGACGGCCAGCGACGTCAACGACGTCGGGAAGCTGTAGTGCCAGACCACCGCCCAGCTGCGGCCGCCGTCCGATGACGTCTGCAGCTCGGCCGGGCCGCCGGGGATGGCCGGCAGGCAGGCGGCCACGAGCCCGTCCTCGTTGGTGATCGGGGCGATCATCGGGCGGGGGCAGGGGCCGGTGCGGCGCTCCCAGCGTCCGCTGCCGATGCGGGCCAGGAAGAAGTCGCCGACCTGGGCGTACACACTCGTCCGGTTCACGATCAGCGTCCCGGCGTCGGTGGAGGGCAGGTCGGTCCCGACGCTGGCGAAGCGCCATCGCCCACTGGAGATGGTCCCTTCCGCGACTTTCATCGGGGAATTGCAGTTGCCGGCGCCGGAACCGCACTCCCCGACGAGGGCGAAGGCCTGGCTGCCGGCGACCTCGAGGGCCGCCACCGGGTTGCCGAGGTCGACGCGCTGCCAGCGCTTGCCGCCGTTGAAGGTGGCGAAGAGGCTGCGGTCGTAGACCCATCCGTGCTGGGCGTCGGCGAAGCGCACGTCGTCGACCCGGTCGGTGGTGGCCGCACCGGCCGCCGGGACGTCGAGGGTGCTCAGCCGGGTCCACGACGCACCGCCGTCGGTGGTCTTCCAGACGACGGCGCAGTGGGCGTCGGCGGCGTCCGGCTTCGGGCACGGCTCGTCCGTCAGCGCCCAGCCGTCCTGCTCGCTGTCGAAGGAGGCGTCGTGGAGGTTCGACGGCGGCGGGGCCGTGGTGGCGGTGGTGGCCGAGGATCCGCCCGTCCGGCTGGTGGGCGGCCCCGACCGGTTCGAGGAGTGGTGGTCGCAGCCCGCCAGCAGGGCGCAGAGGAGCACCACGGAGAGCAGGGGGCGTCGCCGCACGGCGCCCATTACAGCCTGATTCGGGGTGGGGGGCGCGCCGTCGGCGTCTTCAGCCGTCGTCGAAGAGGCGGTGGTCGACGCCGAGGTCGTAGACGAGGTGGTCGCCCACCCGGCGGGCCTCGGGCGTGACGGGGTGGGCGGCGAGCCGTCCGTCGTGGAAGAGGTGCTCGACGGCCAGGCCTTCGACGACCACGAGATGGTCGGCCAGCAGCCGCCGGTGGCAGTGTCACCACAGGCCCTCGGCGCACATCACCGCCGCCGCCCGATGTTCGGCCAGGGCCCGCAACTCGGCCGCCGCGGCGGCGAACTCGGCCGTGGCCATGTGATCGGCGTAGGCCCGGAACTGCTCGTTGCGCAGGCCGACGTTGGGCGAGCCCTCGACCGGCCGCCGGCGGCCGCCGAGGGCCGGGCACCAGCGGTAGAGGACGCCGAAGTCGGCCGGCAGCCAGCCGGCCATGGCCTCGGAGCCGAAGTGGGGATGGCGGCGGCTGCCGGGGTACCGTCGGACGTCGACGACGACATCGACGCCGGCGGCCTGCACCAGGGCGCCGAAGGCGCCGGGCCCGAGGGCGCCGTGGCCCACCGTCCGCACGACCGTTGGCATGGTTCTTTCGATCGCCGAGAGGGTACGCGCCCTGGCAGAGAACCACTGAGCGAGAGGAGCGGAAGAGAGATATGGCCAGCGAGATCGCGCCACAGACCGGCGACGACATCGTCCTCGTCCTCACGCAACAGCACGAGCGGGTCCGGGCCCTCCTTTCCGAGCTCCACGAGACGGTGGCGGCCGTGGCCGACATCACCGGCGACATGGCCGAGCCGTTCCAGGAGCTCGTCCGGCTGCTGGTGGCCCACGAGGCCGCCGAGGAGCTCGTCGTCTACCCGGTCCTCCGCAGCGGGCTCGAGCAGGGCCGCCTGGCCGGCGAGCGCATGGCCGAGGAGGACGAGGCCAAGCACCTCCTGGCCAAGCTGGAGAAGATGGCACCGTCGTTCTTCGACTTCCCGACCGTCCTCGCCGAGCTCGAGGAGAAGGTGCTGGCCCACGCCGAGCAGGAGGAGCACACGGTCTTCCCGCTGCTCGAGGGTCGCCTCCCGGCCGACGAGCGACAGCGGATGGCCGGCGACTTCCTCTACGTGGCGGCCAAGGCGCCCACCCATGCCCACGCCCACACCCCCGAGAGCGCCGTCGGCAACGCCGTCCTCGGCCCGGTGCTGGCCACGATCGACCGCGTGCGCGACGCCCGGCACTGACGGAGCGCGGCGCCCGTCCTACCCGGAAAAGGCCTGGAGCAGCTGGGCCACGTCGTCCTCCACCTGGCGGGCGATCGCCAGGGCCTCGGGGACGTCGAGGCCCAGGGCCCGCAGGCCGGGATTCGGGCCGTGCTCCAGCTCGGCGGCCGGTGTCTTGACGAGCCGGCTGGCGACCGCCTCCGCCGCCACCAGCAGCAGGGCGTGCGGCTCGGTCAGCGTGGCCGGATGGGCGTGGTGGTCGGCCACCGCCTCGATGAACGTCTCCGGGAACCGCCAGGCGGAGAACACCCGGGCGGCGGCCTCGTCGTGGGCCATGCCGTAGGCGGCCTTCTCGGCGGCCCGCAGCGACCGTCCGCCCCGGGCCTCGGCCTGCACGGCCTCGAACCGGGCGGGATCGGCTCGAAACAAGAGTGCACTCCCGAGGTCGTGGAGGAGCCCCAGCGGGAACGCCTGGTTGGGCCGGACGCCGGCCCGGGGCGCCAGCACCGAGCACAGCGTGGCGGTGGCCACGGAGTGCTCCCAGTAGCCGTCGGGGACGCTGTGCTCGCCCGGTTCGAACAGCCCGCTGGCGTGGACGGCGGCCATGGCCCGCACCGTCGGGAAGCCCACCACCGTCACGGCGAAGGCGACGTCGGCCACCCGGCGGGACAGGCCGTAATAGGCGGAGTTGGCCAGCCGCAGCACCCGGGCGGTGAGCGACGGGTCGGCGGTCAGGGCGGCGGCCAGGTCCTTGGCCGAGGAGTTGGGCTGGTCGGCCACCCACACCGTCCGCACCGCCACCGACGGCTGGGCCGGCAGGCGCTCCAGCTCCTCGATGAGGACGTCGACCAGGGCCCCCCGTTCCGCCTCCTCCTCTTCTTCGATCAGGGTCGGATCGCTCACCCTCGCACCCCCCCTTGCGGCTCCCGCCGCAGCTGTCGGGGGGACACCCCCCGTCCCCCGGGCACGTCGGAGCCGACCCCGCTGCCCCGCAGCCAGGCGGTCGCCTTGCCGGCGGGCATCGGCCGGGCGTAGAGGTAGCCCTGGGCGAAGCGGCA
>JAICYE010000285.1 GCA_025934385.1 Acidimicrobiia bacterium
TCGGCGCCGGCCAGGCCGGCGGCTGGCCGATGCCCCGGGGCGGTGCCCAGGCACTGTCCGACGCGCTGGCGTCCTACTGCGCCGCTCAGGGCGTGATGTTCCGGACGGGGGAGCGGGTGTCGTCGCTGCGCGACCTGCCGGCTGCACCGGTGGTGCTGCTCGACACCTCCCCGGCCGACGCCCTCCGCATCGTGGGCGACCGGCTGCCGACCCTGCGGCGGTTCCAGCTGGGGTCCTTCCGGGCCGGGCCGGGCGTGTTCAAGGTGGACTACGCCCTGTCGGAACCGGTCCCCTGGGCGGCTCCGGAGGCCCGGGGGGCGGGGACCGTCCATGTCGGGGGGACCATCGACGAGATCCAGGCGGCCGAGCGGGAGGTCGACCGCGGCCGCCACCCCGACCGTCCCTTCCTCCTCGCCGTGCAGCCCACCCGCTTCGACCCGAGCCGGGCACCGTCGGGTCAGCACACGCTGTGGACGTACTGCCACGTGCCCAACGGGTCGACCGTCGACATGACGAAAGCCATGGAGGACCAGCTGGAACGGTTCGCCCCCGGCTTCCGGGACGTGATCATGGCCCGGCACACGACGAGCCCGGCCGATCTCGAGCGCTACAACCGCAACTACGTCGGCGGCGACATCGCCGGTGGGGCCAACGACGGCCTGCAGCTGTTCCTCCGGCCCCGCCTGGCCCTGGATCCCTACTTCGTCGACGAGCGCCAGGGCCGGCGCGTCTACCTCTGCTCGGCATCGACGCCGCCCGGCGGCGGCGTCCACGGCATGTGCGGCTTCCACGCCGCCCGGCTGGCGCTGCGCCACCTCGACCGGGGCCGAATCGTGACCGAGGCGTGACGGGCCCGTGGCGTGCCCGCACCTCCGAGCGGTAGCGGATCGGTGAGGCGCATGTCCCGGTCCGGCGGAGGTCGACGATGGGGGTGGCCGGTGCAGTGGGGAGCGGGGTCCACCGGGTCCGGTGGAATGGCCGCCTCGGCGGTGGGTAGGACTGGCGGGAGGCGTCGAGGCGCCGGGGAGGAGCCATGGGCCGCTACGTCGACTTCCTGATCGAGTTCATCCGGTTCGCAGGGGTGGCGGTGACCGCCGTCGCCGTGGTGGTGGCCGTCGGGCGGGCGGGGCTGGCCAGCCTGGCCGGTGAGCGGAGCCGGCTGATGACGACCATCAGTCTCGACCTCGCCCGCACCGTCCTCATCGGGCTGGACCTGCTGCTCGTCGCCGCCGCCCTCGATGCCGCCATCTACGTGGACAAGCCGGACTTCGTCCGCCTGGCCACCGTGGCGGTGCTGCGGATCGCCCTGACCCTGCTGGTGTCGTTCGAACTGGCCTTCCGGGCCGACACCGCGCCGGACGCGACGCCCGGCGCCGAGCGGCGCCGCCGGGCCGCGCCACCGTGGGAGACGGCCATCCGCCGGCGGTTCCGCAGCCCGTCCCCCCGCCGCGCCGATGGGCACCCGTCGTCGATGGCCCGTCCCCGGCACGCCCGGGCCGGCACCCGGGTCGTGGCCGCCGACCGGCCGGTCGACGGCGTCTGGGCCGACCGCGCCCGCCTGGGTCGCGACTGACGCCGCGCCGAAGGGCTGAGCGTCAGGTCGTGGCTAGCGCGAGCCGACTCGCCCGGCGGGCCAGGGCGGCCAGGACGAGCTCGCCTTCCAGGCGGGAAAGAACTGGCCTACGCAGACGTGGATGCCGGCGCCGAAGGCGAGGTGGCCCGGCGTCCGCCGGCCGATGTCGTACCGGTCGGCGTCGTTCCCCCATCGCCTCGGATCCCGGTTGGCGGAGCCGATGATCATCAGCACCTTGGCGCCGTCGGGTATCACCGTTCCGTCGATGTCAACGGGCCGGGTCGTCGTCCGGAAGAATGTCTGGTCCGGGTTCGTGGCCAGACAGTACAGGGCGTTGCCCAGGCCGTAGATCGTGGTGTCGAGCCCGGCGGCGAGCAACGAGCGCACCAGCAGCGGCGCCTGCTCCTCGGTGATCTCGCCACCCGGTCGGCGCGCCTGGCCGTCCGCCGGGCGGTGCTCGGCGACGCCTACGTCGACCGGGCCCTCGCCAACCGTGATGACTTCACCGCTCCCTTTCAGGACTTCATCACCCGCGGCGCCTGGGGCGAAGTCTGGGCCCGGCCGGGCCTCGACCGGCGCACCCGCTCCTGCATCACCGTGGCGCTTCTCTGCGCCCTGCGCAGCCCCGAGGAACGGGCCGTCCACATCCGGGGCGCCCTCCGCAATGGCGTGACCCCTGACGAACGGCGCGAGGTCCTCCTCCACACCGCCGCCTACGCCGGTGTCCCCGCCGCCAACGCCGCCTTCGCCATCGCCCGGGACGTGCTCAACGGAGAAGCCGGGCGCCCCTAGGACGGATCGGTGCGGCGGTGCAGCGGGCTGGCGGCCCAGACGTCCTCGAACGGGACTCCGGCCGTCCGGTAGACCCGGCGCACCGCTTCGGCGTTCTCCGCCTCATAGACGCAGACGCAGCGGGTCCCGTCCTGGGCGATGTAGGAGCTCAGCCAGGTGACGTCGTAGACCGGTAGGCAGGGCGACACCTTGTCGGCCACCGGGCTGCCCTGGCTCAGGTCGATCGCCGGATCGAAGCGCTCCTCCACCATGATGACCGCCACGGCCCATCCCCTCCTCGATCTGCCGCCTCAGGATCCGGCGCCGAGCAGGCGTTGCGCCTCCTGTCGCAGCTTCCGCACGTGGGCGCTCAGCCGTTGCTCCTCGCCGGCCACAGCTTGGAGGTGGGCCTGGGCCTCGTCAACTGCGCCGTCCCGGGCGGCGAGACAGGCGAGCAGAAGGCGGGCCCGGCAGGCCTCGAGGGGCCGGCCGGTCGACCGGGCCAGCTCCAGGGCCCGGCGGGCGAGGACCGACGCCCCGGCCGCGTCGCCGGCGCGGTAGCGGGCCTCGGCGGCGATCCCGAGGAGGTCGGGAGCGAGGAAGCCGGCGTCGATACGCTCGAGCTCCGCGACGGCGTCGTCGAAGGCGGCGGTGGCCTCCGCCTCCCGCCGGGTCACGGGGCCGAGGGCGGCGATCGCCCGGGCGAAGGCCGCCTCGCTGCCGGTCCCTCCGAGCCGGGCGGCCAGGAGATCGAGGGCGGCGCTGCGGAGGCGGGCTGCCTCGGTCTCGCCGGCTTCGAGCTCCAGCACGGCGAGGCGGGCCGTGCACTCGAACACGGCCCAGTGGTCGCCGCGGCCGGCGGCGAGGTCGATCGCCCGCTGGAGGCCGGCCCGGGCCTCGGAGAGTTCACCGGCCCAGGCCCGCACGAGCCCGAGCCCCCACTGGTACTGGTGCGACGTGGCGGCGAGGTCCTCGAGCCCGGCCAGCTGCTCGAACAGCTCGGAGGTGCGGTCCATGTCGATGTCGAGGTAGGCCAGGCACCGGGCTCCCTCGAGGAGTGGTTCCAGGTCGGGCTCCTCGGCCGACTCCAGCAGCTTCATGGCCCGTTGCATCAGGGCCGCCGCCTTCGGGAGATCGCTCCACCCCCAGTGGTAGATGCGGGCCAGCAACTGGAGCCCGAGCGTGAGCCCGGTCGTGTCGCCGATCCGCTGCGCCTCGGCACACAGTTCGGTGACCTCCCGGGCGAGGTCACCGGGCTGCCGCAGCCGCAGCCCGGGATGGACCAGCACGTGGATGAGCTGTGATTCGAGCGTCACCCTCACCTGGGGCGGCAGCCGCCGGGCGTGAGACCGGCCGAGGGCGACGAGTTCCTCGGCCTGGTCGTAGGCCACCAGCCGCAGGCAGCGCCGGGCGGCCCGGATGCAGGCGGCGGCGCAGGTGGCGCTGTCGTGGCCGGCGTCGGCGTGGCGGGCGGCGTCGGCGGCCAGGGCGCCGTCGGGGTCGGCGGCCTCGTGGAGCACCCGGCCGATGCGGGCGTGGAGCAGGGCCCGCCGGGGCTCGGAGATCCGTTGGTAGGCGGCGTGGCGCACCAGCTCGTGGGTGAAGGCGTAGGCGCCGTGGGATCCGGCCCGGATGACGCCGTGGCGTTCCAGTTCGCCCAGCGGTCCGAACACCGCCGCGGGGTCGCCTTCCATGGCCCGGGCCAGCAGCCCCGGATCGACACCCCGGGCGAACGTCGCCAGCCACGGCACGAGTTCGGCCGCCTCGTCGCCGAGCCGGGCGAGCCGGTCGCCGATGAGGGCTTCGAGGCGGCTCGACAGCGGATCGTCGCCCCGGGCCAGCGCCCGGGCCATCTCCAGCGCCA
>JAICYE010000384.1 GCA_025934385.1 Acidimicrobiia bacterium
AGCAGGGCGCCCGGGACCAGGCTCCCCCGCCCGACGTGGACATCACCGGCGGCCAACTCGGCGGCGAGGGCCTCGGTGGCCGTGCGGAGCGGGTTCGGGCGCAGCGTGACCGCCGGTGGCTCGTTGGCGGCGGCGAGGACCGCCTCGGCGTCATCGCCGAGGTCGCGTTGCAGCAGCTCGACGATCCAGCCGGGGTGCGACGTCCGGACGGCCACGGCGGCGGAGGCGTCGCCGGCGGGCCAGGGCCAGTCGGGCCCCAGGTCGGCGACCCGCCGGAGGACGGCGTTGACGAACGGCGCCGCCCGCCGGGCGGCGGCCGGCGACGGCGGAGCGGCGAGGGCGCCGACGGTGGCGCCGACGGCGGCGTGGGCGGCGACACCGCCGAGCAGCTGATGGGCACCGAGCCGGAGAGCCGCCCGGACGGGGGCGTCGAGCTCCGCCAGCGGCCGGTGCGACACCCGGGCCAGGAGGAAGTCGGCCTGTCCCTGCCGGCGGAGCGTTCCGTACACCAGGTCGGTGACCAGCGCCCGGTCCCGGCTGTCGAGGGCCGAGGCCCGCAGGAGCGCCGGGAGCACGAGATTGGAATACCCGCCGCCCTCCACCCGGACGAGGGCCTCGAGGGCCACGGCCCGGGCGGCGACCCCCGGTGCGGCCGGCGTCGATCGCCGCCCCGGGCGCCGACCGACCTCAGCCCGTCCGGAGCCGGCGGCGCCCGCCGGCGGCCGGGGGGTCAAGCGCCGAGGCGGTCGCCGCGGAAGCCGGCCGCCCAGGCGACGGCGGGCATCGCCGCCTTGCCCTCGGGCTGCACCTCGCTCAACAGGAGGACGCCGGCGCCGGTGGCCACCCGCCCTGGGCCGACGAGCGCGCCGGGCTCGGCGCCCTCCGGGGCGGGGCCGTCGCCGGCCCGGGCCCGGAGGAGCTTGAGACGGGCGCCCTGGGCCGTCGTCCACGCCCCCGGCTTGGGGTTGCCGGCCATGACGAGCCGGGCCAGCTCCGCCGCCGGCCGGGACCAGTCGACGGCGAACTCCTCGACCGACAGCTTGGCGGCGTAGGTCTCCTCGCCCTCCTGGGGCGTGGGCTCCCGGCCGGGGACGGACTCGATCTCGGCCAGCAGCACGTCGGTGCCGAGGTCGGCCAGCCGGGCCCGGAGGTCGCCGGCGGTGTCGTCGGGCGTGATCGGGATCGTGCGGCAGGCATAGACCGGGCCGGTGTCGAGGCCGGCCTCGAGCTGCATGAGGCAGACGCCGGTCTCGGTGTCACCGGCCAGGATGGCCCGCTCCACCGGCGCCGCCCCCCGCCACCGGGGCAGCAGCGAGAAGTGGACGTTGACGTAGCCCGACGGCAGGGCGGCCAGCACCGACGGCGGGATCAGCTGCCCGAAGGCCACGACGACGCCGAGTTCGGCACCGCTGCCGGCGATGTCGTCAAGGGCCTCCTTGCAGCGCTCCGGGGTGACGACCCGGAGGCCCAGCTCGGTGGCCGTCTTCTTGACCGGGCTCGGCACGAGGTCTCCCCCCCGGCCCCGCTTCCGGTCGGGCTGGGTGACGACGAGGGCGACGTCGTGGCCGGCGTCGTGCAGCGCCCGCAGGGCCCCCTGCGCTTCGGGCGGGCTGCCGAGGAAGACGATCCGCACAGGACTGGAGACCCTACTCCGGGCGGGGGGGCGGGCCGGCGCCGTCCTCCTTGACGCCCAGCCGGCGTACCTGCCCGCCGGTGCCGCCCGACCGGAGGATCTTCATGGCCTCCCGGCGCATCCCGGCGTCGAGCCGATCGAGGAGGAGGTAGCCGTCGAGGTGGTCGGTCTCGTGAAGGAAGATCCGCCCGAGCAGGTCCTGCCCCTCCCGGGCGAACTCCTTCCCGTTGAGGTCGTAACCGGACAACGTCACGCAGCGGGGCCGCACGATCGGGAAGTACAAGCCCGGCACCGACAGGCAGCCCTCCTCGTACTCCCAGGTCTCCGACGTCTCGGCGATCGTCGGGTTCACGACGGTGAAGGGCCCCTCGCCGGCGTCGTAGACGAAGATCCGCTTCTGCACGCCGACCTGGTTGGCGGCCAGCCCCACTCCGGGCGCGGCGTACATCGTCTCGATCATGTCGTCGGCCAGCCGGGCCAGCGACCCGTCGAACTCCGTGACATCGGGGCAGCGCTGCTTCAGACCGAGGTCGCCGAAGACCCGGATGGGGAACGTGGCCATGGTGGGTGAGACTACCGGCCTCCTTCGGTGCCGCCCGGAGCCGTCGTCGGCTCAGCACTAGACCCGGAGCGGGTCGACCTCGGCCCGGAGGCGCCCGGCCGGGCGGCCGGCGGCCAGAGCATCGGCCAGGGCATCGGCCAGGGCGTCGGCCGAGGCGGCCCGGACGAGGACGTCGCCGCCCGTGCCGGCCGACACCGACACACCGGCACCGCCCCCGGCCGCCCGGAGGGCGGCGGTGGCGGCGGCCAGTGCCGGCTGGTCGCCGGTCAGCCGGGCCAGGGAGGCAAAGGGCGGGAGGTCGAGGAGCTTCCGCCGGGGCCGTTCCGCCTCCGACAGCAGGGCGGGGTCGGCCCGCACGGCGGCCTCGATGACCTCGTGGCGGGGCAGGCGGGTCTGCACGAGGATGCGCCCGCCGGCCGCCCGGGGGCCGACGAGGCGGGCGGCGCGAACCAGCAGCCACAGCGCCTGCTCGCCGGCCCGGAACCGGGGGGCCAGCAGCTCGCCGTCGAAGTCGAGGAAGACGACCACGGCCGTCGAGCCGGCCGGGTGGGGTGCGACCCGGTGGAGGACGGCCTCCGTCCCGATGAGGACGGGCTCCGCCGGCAGCTCGCCGGTGGCGGCGTCGACCATGGCCACCCCGGCGCCGGGGAGCAGGGCGGCAAGGTCGTCGCGGACCCGGCTCACGCCGGCCCGCAGCACTTTGAGCTTCATGCTGCCGCACCGGACGCACATCCGGGGCCGCGTCGCGCCGCAGGCCCCGCAGGCCAGGAGCCGGACGGGCTCGTCGCCGCCTCCAGGGGCCGGCGCGGCGTCGACCTCGGCGTGGGCTGCCCGGCCCGGCGCGGTCTCAACCTCGGCGACGGCGGCGCCGCAGCGTTCGCAACGGGCCAACTCGGCGCAGACGGCACAAGCCAACAAGCGGGCCCGACCCTTGCGGTTGAGGACGCACACGACCTGGCGGTCGGCACTCGCCTCCCGCACCAGGCGAACCAGGCGCTCGGAGAACAGCCCTGTACGCGGGTCGTCCGCCGTCCGGTCGACGATGTCCAGA
>JAICYE010000533.1 GCA_025934385.1 Acidimicrobiia bacterium
CGACCTGCTCGAGTGGGACTACGGCGCCTACGACGGCCGTACCGCCGACGACATCCGGCGGGAGCGTCCGGGGTGGACACCGTGGAACGGCGGCTTCCCCGGTGGCGAGACGCTGGAGGACGTGGCCGCCCGGGCCGACCGGGTCGTGTCCCGGGTGCGCGGGGTCGACGGCGACGTCGCGCTGTTCGCCCACGGCCACATCCTGCGGGTGATCGCCGCCCGCTGGCTGGAACAGCCGCCGCTGGAGGCGGAGCGCTACTACCTCGGCACGGCCACGCTGTCGGTGCTGGCCTGGGAGCGGGAGACGGCGGTCATCGACCGCTGGAACGAGGCCTGTCACCTCGAAGGGTCATGACCGGCAGCGGGCGCAGGTGCCGGTGGGAGCCCCGGAGGTCGATGACGGCCGCGGCGAGGACCGCCCCGGCGACGTACACGACGCCGGCCGCTCCGGCCGTCACCATGACCCAGCTCAACCCGCCCAGGGCGGGGGCGCCGGCCGTGCCGGCGGCGAGGGCGGCGACGAAGGCCAGCAGCGCGAAGCCGCCGGCCATGAGGCTCCTGGCCCGGGCCATGTGCATCGCCTGGTTCGTTCCGCTCACACCAGGGTGGTACCCCCCGGCTCCGCCGGTGAACCACGCCACCCGGCTCCGATGTGCGAACCGGAGTTCCTGGCCGGGGTTATGGCGCGGCGAGGAACGCCAGTTCGGGGGGGGCGGTGGCCGGGTCGGCGGTGTCGAGGCCGGGATAGGCCGGGAGGAGGCCGAGGACGGGTGCCATGGCCGTCAGGCGCTCCAAATTGGTGCGCTCGGTGACTCCGGGCGCGGCCGGCCAGCCGGAGATCACGAGGCCGTCGACGGGGAGACCGTGGACGGCGGCGGCCTCGAGCGTGAGGGCGGTGTGGTTGAGGGTCCCGAGCGAGGGGCGGGTGACGATCACGAGCCCAGCACCGAGCCGGTCGGCCAGGTCGGCCATCGTCGTGTCGGCCCACAGCGGGACCAGCAGGCCGCCGGCCCCTTCGACGATCACCCGGTCGAAGCCGTCGCCGGCCTTGTCGAGGTCGGTCAACAGGGCGTCCACGTCGATGGTGGCGCCGGCCCGTTCGGCCGCCACCGCCGGGGCCAGCGGCTCCGGGAACCGGAGGCACTCCACCACCGGCACGTCGGCGGCGGCGGCCACGAAGGCGGCGTCGCCGGGCTCTCCCGGCTCAAGCCCCGTCTGCACCGGCTTGACGTAGAGGACGGACCGCTCGGCCTCCCGGTCCGCCCGGCACAGCGCCGCCGCTGCCAGGGTCTTGCCCACGCCGGTGTCCGTCCCCGTGACGAACCGGATCATGTCGCTCCCGCCGTCCGGCTGTTCACCACGGTTCACACCCGCGCTTTGCTGCGATTATTCCAACGAAACGCGTCTGTGAACAGCCGTTTCCGACGGTTCCGGTCATGGCGATCGGCGGCCGGCTGGAGGGCGGAGAAGGGCCCGGTTGTATCCAACCGAGCGCGGCGCCGGGTGGTCTGCAGCGCCGGTCACGCGGCCGGACGGCGGGCGGCGGCGAAGGCGGCGACGGCCCGGTCGATCTCGTCGTCGGTGTGGGTGGCCATGACCGTGGCCCGCAGGCGGGACGTGCCCTCGGGCACGCTCGGCGGGCGGATCGCCGTGACGAGGACGCCGGCGTCGAGCAGGCGGGCCGACAGGGACAGGGCGGCGTCGGGGGCGCCGACGACGACCGGGACGACGGCCGCCGGCGGATCGGCCACGTCGTAGCCGGCGCTCCGCAGCCCGGCGGCCAGGCGGCCGGCCAGCCGGCGGGCCCGCACCGGCCGCTCCGGCTCCCGCCCCAGCACGGCCAGGGCGGCCAGGGCGGCGGCCGCGGTCGGCGGCGGGAGGGCCGTGTCGAACACGAACGACCGGGCCCGGTTTCGCAGGTAGGCGCACAGGGCCGCCGAGCCGGCGATGAACCCGCCGGCCGCCCCGAACGACTTCGACAGCGTGCCCATGACGACGCCGACCCGGCCGTCGAGGCCGTAGGCGGCGACCGC
>JAICYE010000381.1 GCA_025934385.1 Acidimicrobiia bacterium
CCAAGCGTATCACAAAACGTGATACGTCGGAATCGGAATCGCCGGGGCCCCCGCCGAGACCCGCCCCGGTACGGCACGTCCCAGTCGGCGCCGTCGAGCAAGGCCTACCGGGGTCCGCAAGCGCAACATGTTGCGAAAGGCGGCCGAAAGCGGGGGTCGATCGCAACCTGTTGCGCTTGGCGACCCGGGCGAAGCGGGTCCAGACGGCCCGAGCGGAACTGCTTGATATTGCTCGGCACGGATCGTGCCGGTTTCGCGGGACAATCCGTGCCGAGAACCCCAGTTGCGGTCGCCGTCAGCGCTCAGGACGGGGGGCCCGAGGCGACGAGGTCGCCGCGCACGACGTAGCGCTGGGCGGCGCTGTGCTTGGGGTGGCAGGCGAAGATCGTGATCGTGGCCGTGGGCGTCGGGTTCACGATCCACGTGTCCGTCGGTTTCACGATCTGGTGGCCGGTGACCTTGTAGGTGAACGTCCCGTCGGCGGTGTGGACGATGATGTCGTCGCCGGGGTTCAGCAGGTCGATGTCGTAGAACGGGCGGGTGTGGGTCACCCGGTGACCGGCGAAGACGGCGTTGCCGACCTGGCCCGGCATGGCCGACCCCGGCCAGTGGCCCGGCCCCCAGTGGATCACCGTCTCGTCGATGCCCTCGAAGATCGGATGGTCCAGGTTGATCTTCGGGATCACGATCCGCCCGATCTGGGTGGCCGGCACGATCGGGTGGACGTCGCCGCCGAGGTTGACCTTGTGGGCGCTGGCCGGCAGGGCGGTCGCCGCGACCGGCACCGGTGCGGTGGTGGTCGTCGTCGGCGGCAGCGTCGTCGACGTCGTGGTCGGGCTCGGGGCGATCGCCATGCTCGGGACGTCGAACGCCTGCTCCGTCGCCGCCGCCGACGGCGCCGACCGGACGATGACGAGGGTGCCGCCGGCCGCCAACAGGACGGCGGTCAGCACGGCGAGCACCAGCATCTGGTCCCCTTGACGGGGAACGAGGCGTTCG
Organism: Acidimicrobiia bacterium; assembly: GCA_025934385.1. The sequence continues at coordinate 1,000 of JAICYE010000381.1, forward strand.
AGGGCGTGGACCAGTCGCTTCGGAAGGGCGGTGACGGCGCGCATCACCCCAGTTGTTCGACCCCCGCCGGGCCGATCCTCGGGACGCGATCAGCCCCAGTCGGCCCCAACCCGGCAATCGTCGCCGCCCCGCATCAGCGTTGTCCCCCAGGCGGCCGATGGTTCGTGGTGTAGGGCTCCGTCGACGGTCGACGCCCAACGCCGAAGGAGGACCCGGCGGTATGCGACACAAGGGAGTGCTGGCCGCGGCCATCGCCGTCGTCCTGCTGAGCGGGGTCGTGTCGGCCACCGCCATGAGCGGCGCTTTCTCCGGCAAGCCGGCGGCGCCGATCACCGTTTCGGCGCTGGGCGCCCCGGATTCGAGCACCACCGCCGGCGGTGGCGGACGGGCGAATCACGGCTCCTCGTCCAGGACGTCGTCGTACGGCTCGTCGGTCCAGTCCGGCGCCGCCGGCAGCGTTGCGGTCGGCACCGGCGGTCCCGGCGCACCGGCCGCCGCCAGCGGTTCCGGGGACGGCGCCACCGCTCCGGCGGGCAGCTCGTCCACCGGAGCCGGCACCACCGCAAGCGGGAACGGCGCAACCCCCGGCGTGACGGGCACGGTCTCGGTGACCGCGCCGACGACGTCCACGACGCCGGCTCCGGGCCAGGCGGCTTCCCCCGCCGCCGGCACGGTCGGCGCCTCGTTCAGCGCATCGGCGCTGGCCGTTCCCGGCCTCGGCGACCTGCTGAAGACAGTGCCGGCCGCCCAGATCCCCGGCATTTCCAACCTGCTGAACTCGCTGCCGGCCGGCGGCCTGAATCTCATCGGCCAGCTGCTCACCTCCGTCCCGGCCGGGAACCTGCCGCTGGTCGGCAACCTCCTCCAGACCGTCACCTCCGGCGACGTCGGCCAGGTGGCCTCCCTCCTCAAGGGCCTCCCGCTGAGCGGGCTGCCGATCGTCGGCCAGCTCCTCAAGACGCTTCCCGCCGGCAACCTGCCGGTGCTCGGCCAGCTCCTGTCCGGCCTTCCCGCCGGCGCCGCGCCCGACGTGACCAAGCTGCTCGGCACGCTGTCACCGGGCCAGGTCCTCGAGGTCGGCAGCGTCCTGTCGAGCCTTTCCCCCCACGACCTGCCGCTGCTCGCTCAGCTGCTCCCGAGCTCGACCAGCAGCGGGCTGCTCAGCGGCCTCCTCGGCGGCGGCCTGCTCGGCGGGCTCCTCAACACCGTCACCGGGCTGCTGAGCTCGATCGGCCTGTCGCCGGCGGGGATCCCGATCGTCAGCGGGCTCCTCAACTCGATCAGCTCCGGCAGCCTTCCGCTGGTGGGCAACCTCGTCCAGGCGCTCCCGGTCGGCCAGCTGCCGCTGCTCGGCCAGCTGCTGCAGGGAGTTCCGGCCGGCGGCCTCCCGGTGATCTCCCAGCTGCTCGGCTCGGTGCCGGCCAACGGCCTCCCGCTCGTCGGCGGCCTCCTCGGCCCGCTGGCCGGCAGCAGCGGCGGACTGCCGGTGGTCGGCGACGTCCTCTCGGGGGCGGGCGGCCTCCCGGTGGGCAGCCTCCCCAGCGTCGGCAACCTCCTGTCCGGTCTCCCGCTCGGTTCCCTCCCCGGCGTCGCCGGCCTACTGGCGCTCTGACGGCGGTTCCGGCGCCGGCGCCGGAACCGGCACGGCGTCGAGCGGCAGGCCGAGGATGCGCAGGTCGAGGAGGGCGTGGAGGACCATGACCGGCACCAGGCTGCCGGTGGCGATGGCGATCCAGGCGAAGTAGGCGCCGGCCAGCCCGGTGAGGGCCACGCCCACCGGGCCCTGGTAGAGGTGGGCGAGGCCGAAGGCCGCGGCGGTCACTGCGATCAGCCCGGCGTGACTCGCCCCGGGCGCCACCCAGCGCAGCGCGGCCAGCCCGAACCCCCGGTAGAGCACCTCCTCGCAGATCCCGGCGGTGAGCGCCAGCCCGGCGAAGGCCCGCCGTTCGGCGGCCGTGCGGGGCAGCAGGGCGGCGACCGGCCGCAGCTGGACGGCCAGCGCCCGGCGGGTGCCCGCACCGCCGAAGCGGTAGACGGCGGTGACGAGGACGAGCGCCACGGCGATGCCGGGAACCTGGGCGGCCACGGCGGTGTTGGTGCCCGGCGGCCACAGTGACGGCAGGCGGCTGTGCGCCAGGAGGGCCAGCAGGACGACCAGCGCCGCCCCGACCCACTCGAAGGTGATCCCCCGCCGGTAGTGCGCCAGCCGGGCGGACGGGTCGCGGCCGAGGCGCTCGAGCAGCCGCCGGTACCGGCTCCGGCCGA
>JAICYE010000291.1 GCA_025934385.1 Acidimicrobiia bacterium
CTCCCGCCGTGCTCACTCGTGCCCGCCCGTTCACCTTCGTCGCGGCCGCCCTTCTGACCGGCGGCCTGCTCGTCGCCGGATGCGGTGGCGGCGGCAGCCACACCTACAAGGCCGGCACGCCGGCGGCGACGGGCAACGTCCCCGACTGCTCGGTCGTGCCGCTCGACGTCGTCACCCAGTCGCTGGGTATTCCGCTCACCGGCCCCGCCGGCGGGCCCCGGCCCAGCGGCGGATACACCTGCAACTACAACCACGTGAAGGGCGGCGGCTCGGCTCCGGAGATCATGCAGCTCGCCGGCAACGTCACGCCCGAGACCTTCGCCATCGTCCGCAACGGTCTCAAGGCGGCCAACAACCCGATCAAGACGATCCACGGTTGGGGCGACGAGGCCTGGGCCGCCACGGTCTACAACGTGGTGAACGAGAACAGCTTCGCCGTCCGCAAGGGGAAGGTCTCGGTGCTGATCCAGAGCACCGCCGACTACGACCACATCAAGAAGCTGATGAAAGCGGTGCTGGCCAAGCTGTAGAGGCTCGGGGGAGGCAGGTGCTCCCCACGAAAGGCTGGGGGGATGACACGAGCCGGAGGGCGCCCGTGGCCGAGGGGGGGATCGGCCAGGGGCGTCACCGCCGGCTCGTGTCTTGTCGTTGTCCAATTTCTGCGACTTTGAGGCGACTCCTCCCGGCATGGGGCATTCTTACCGGGGGCTTAACGTTCCCTTTTCGTCAGCCCTTCCAGGCTTCGGCCAGCCCGTGGACGGGCGACGTCAGCAGGTCGATCACGGCCAGCTCGCCGAGCCGTTCGTCGGCGAAGGCGGCGGTCTCGGTGACGGCGTCGACCAGCGCCCCGTAGCGCGACTGGTAGCCCTCCAGGACGGTCCGCATCGTCGGACCGGGCAGGCGGTCGGCGAAGCGGGCGTGGAGCAGCGTCATGGCGACGACGTCGCCCCGGCGGATCTCCGGGACGAGGACGACGGTGCGGCCGTCGGTCCCCCCCTTGGCCACCGTGACCTCCTGGAGCGTGGCCGCCCGGTGCTTCGTGCCCCGCAGGACGTCGCCGCCCTCGCCCTCGGCCCGGGACCGCAGCCCGGCGGCGACGCCGCCCTTGTCGACGACGAAAATGTGGGCGCCGCCGGCCGCTCCGGCACCGACCTCGCCCTCGATCCGGTAGCGGGTGAAGCCGGTGACCTCCTCCACCGCCGGCCCGAGGGCGCCCAGCGTCCGCAGCACCCGGTAGGTGAAGCGCTCCCGGGGCATCCCGGCCGACAGCGCCGCCGCCACCAGCCCGGCCCGGAACAGCTCCTCCTCGGACCGGGAAATGCCGACGGTGACGGTCTTGGCCTGGTGGCGGATGGCGTCGACCGGGCGGGTCAGCTCGTCGATGGCCCGGGTGAGGGCGGCGGCGAGGTCTTCGACGACCACGCCCGGGGTCCCGACCCGACCGTGGTCGAGCTCGTAGAGCTCGAGCGGGAGCGCCCGGGTGGCGTAGCGCAGCACCGAGGCCAGCTGCACCGCCGTCCCCGCCTCGAGGGCGCCGTTGTAGGCGCCGTCGCGCAAGCCCCCGAGGAAGGCCCGGGCGCCCGCCGACATCCGGGGGGCCAGCCGGACCAGCAGGTGCTCGGGCGGCCCGTCACTCCCGGCCACGACGTCCTCCACCGCCGCCCGGATCTCCCGCAGGCCCCGCGCCTGGGCGTCGATGGCCAGCGCCGCCTCGTAGCCGAAGAGATGGCCGGCCATGGCCGACAGCACGAAGGCCAGCTGCGGGTGCACCTCCGGCACCTCGACGACGGCCAGCGCCGCCTGGTAGGCGGCGGCGCTGCCCCGGGTGGCGATCACGACCGGTGCGGCCTTGTGGGCCCGGTAGATGGCCAGCTCCTTGCCGACGTCGGCGGCGGCGGAGGGCGGCAACCCGGCGGCGCAGACCAGGATCAGCGGCTCCGACGACAGGTCGATGTGCTTCTTGTCCTCGGTGGCGTCACAGGCGATCGACTTGTAGGCCAGCTCCGACAGCTTGATGCGCAGCTCCGCCGCCGTCAGCCGGTTGGGGCCGTTGCCGACCACGGCCCAGTGGCGCCGGGCCGGGGCGTGGGCCCAGGCGGCGGCGGCGATCTCGGGCCGGGCGGCCAGCACCTCCTCGAGAGCGGCGGGCACCTGCCGCAGGCCGGTGAGCAGCTCGTGCTCCTGCCGGGCGTTGCTCCCGCCCAGCTCGCGGGCGATGGCCAGCGACAGCAGGAACCCGGCCGCCACCTGGGCGTAGAAGGCCTTGGTGGAGGCGACGCTCATCTCCACGTCGCGCCCGTCCGACGTGTAGAGCACGCCGTCGGACTTTTCGACGAGATCGCTGTTGCGCCGGTTGACGACGGCCAGGACCGCCGCCCCCCGGGCCCGCACGAGGTCGACGGTGCGGTTGGTGTCGGTGGTCGTGCCCGACTGGCTGATGGCGATCACCAGCGCGTCGCCCATGTCGTCGTCGAGGCCGAAGCCCGACAGCTCGCTGGCCGGCAGGGCGGCCACGGTGATGCCGGCGGCCGGCGCCAGCACCGACGTCAGCGTCGCCGCCAGGATCTGGCCGGCCACGGCCGCCGTGCCCTGGCCGATGACGAGCACCCGCCGGTAGGCGCCGGCGCCGAGCGCCTTGCGGATCGTCGCCGGCAGCGTCTCCTCGCCGAGTGCCACGGTGAGGCGCCCGTCGGCGTCTTCGACCACCTTGCCCCGCAACGTCTTCCGGAACGACTCGGGCGCCTCCGACACCTCCTTCAGCAGGAAGTGGGGGTAGCCGGCCCGGTCGACGTCGCGGGTGGTGATCTCGGCGGTGGTGATCTCGTCATCGGTCACGGGCACCAACGTGCCGTCATAGGCGAGGCGCTCGAGGCCGGCCAGGCTGCCGGCGCCGTCGCGGCGGAGGACGACGATCTGGCCGCCCGTGGCCTCGCCGTCCATCCGGAGGTAGCGGGAGGTCTCCTCGACCACGCCGTACGGTTCGCTGGCCACGACGAAGGCGTCGTCGGCCAGGCCGATGTACAGCGCCTGGCCGCTGCCCCGGAGGGCGAGCAGCAGCGCCCCGGGATCGGCGGCGGCGTTGGCGGCGATGGCCACCGATCCCTCGAAGGACGCAACGGTGCGGCGGAAGGCTTCGACCGGCGCCAGCCCTTCGGCCATCCGCCGGGACACGAGCATGGGGATGACCTTGGCGTCGGTGGTGATCTCGGCCGGGGTGGCGAGACGTTCCGCCGCCCGGAGTTCGAGGTGGTTGTCGACGTCGCCGTTGAGGGCGGCGGCCACGTAGGGCGACGCGACGCGGCCGCCCTCCTCGCTGTTGAGCGGGTGGGCGTTGGCCTCGCTGATGAGGCCGACGCTGGCCCAGCGGGTGTGGCCGACGACGGTGACCTCGGCCTCGGGGGAGGCCAGGGCCCGGTGGAGCAGCTCGTCGCCGACGATGGCCGCCCGCACGGCCCGGACGTTGTCGCCGAGTTCGCCGATCTCGGCCGCCGCCTTGTAGACGAAGGCCAGCGCCGGCCGGCCTCCAGGAGCATCGGCGCCGCCGGCGGGCACGAGGCGCACCGACCCCGACCGGAACAGCGGGTCCGTCGACCGTGCGGCGATCCCGGCGTCGGACGGGTCGATTCCGTGGCCGGTGATCAGGAGGTGCAGCCCGGCGGAGTCGCGCCCCCGCACCTCAAGGCGGTCGATGGCCGACAGGGCGACGTGGATGGCCCAGTAGCCGTCGAGGGCGGCGTCGCCGGCATCGGGGCCGCCGGCCAGGGCGGCCACGTCCCGGGCGGCCCGCAGCCGGTCGGAGGCGATGGCCCACACGGCGTCCTTCAGGCGGACGAGGGCGGCGTTGGCCGCCTCCAGCTCGGCGCCGGCCAGCGGGAGCTTGCGGGCGTCGAGGTCGGCCTCCAGCCCGGCCACGGCCGAGCGGGCCTCGACCATGGCGCTGGCGAGGCGGGCGGCCAGGTCGGGGTGGGCGGCCAGCACCCTGACCCCCGCCGGGCCCCGCAGCCGCCCGTCGAGCGCCTCGAGGCCGGCAGCGGCGTCGGCCAGCCCAGCCGGCCCGGCGGCCAGCGAGGCCAGGGCAGCGTCGAGATCGGCTGACAGTCC
>JAICYE010000530.1 GCA_025934385.1 Acidimicrobiia bacterium
ACGGAGGGAAGTTACCTGCAGGCGCCATCGGCGCCAGCGGGTCCGCCGCGTCGCGGTGGGCGACGGCGATCGGGTCGCGCCCGGCCGCGGCCTCCGCCGGGCCGGCGTCGGGCCCGTCGCCCAATCCGGGCCAGCCGGCCGCCGCCAGCTCCCCGGGCCGTGCCGCCGCCAGCGGCGGGCGCGCGCCCACGGGCCAGCCCGGGGCACCGGCCCCGGGGGCGCCGGCACCCGGCACGCCCGCGCCGGCCCCGACCGGCCCCGGCACCACCACCGGGGTGAGCGCGAACTCGGTGACCCTCGGGCTCTTCTATTCGAAGACCGGCTTCTACAGCGGCCTGCTCCGCAACGCCCCGGCCGTCGTCCAGGCCGCCCTCGACGAGGCCGGGCCCATCAACGGCCGCAAGGTGATCCTCAAGACCTACGACGACGGCTCCGAGGACGCCGGCACCATCCAGGTCGAAGAGAAGCGGGCCAAGGACGAGAGCTTCGGGCTCGTCTCCCTGGTGAGCGAGTCCAACGCCACCCTCGCTCCGCTGGCCAACAGCCACAAGGTCCCGGCCGTTGTCGGCGACATCGACGGCAAGCTTGCCGAGCCCCTGGCCAACGTTTTCGGCCTCTTTCCCTACTGGAGCACCCAGGCCGTCATCCTGCCGAGCTACATCAAATACCGGCTCAACGCGGCCGACAAGCGCATGGGGATCGTCTTCGAGGGCACCAGCACGGCCAAGGCCGCCAAGGAGGTGTTCAAGGCCAAGGCCAAGGAGTACGGGTTCAACATCGTCTACGAGCAGCCCATCGCGGTGAACCAATCCACCTGCGCCAACGAGGTGTCCAACCTCCAGGCGCACCAGGTGGAGCTCGTCCTGATGTTGAACGGGCCGCTCGGCGCCATCTGCATGCTGCGCGACGCCCGGGCCCTCGGCTACCGCCCGATGTGGACCGGCGTCGGCCCCGACTGGAACTTCAAAGCCGTGTCCACGGCCACCGCCGGGGGGGCCGAGGGCACCTCGACGCTGTCCTCGGACACCACCCTCGAGACCCCGGCCGGGAAGCACTACGCCGAGCTCATGCGCAAGGCCGCCCCCAACTCCGGAGCCGCCGACGACGACCTCATGATCCTCTACTACGGCCTCGCCCAGGGCTTCCTCGAGGGCCTGCGGCGCACCGGCCCGAACCTGACCCGGGAGAACTACGTCCACACCTTCGAGACGGCCATGAACGGCTACGACTCCGGCTACACCCCGCCACCCACCTACGCCCCCGGCCACCACACCGGGCCGCTGGCGGCCGGGGTGACCAAGTGCTGTAACGGCGGCCAGTGGTTCAGCCCCACACCGGGCTGGTTCACAACCTTCGAACCCTCGGCGGGCGGAGGCGGGGGGGCCGTGAAGACGGCGCCGGCGCTCGGGCGCTCAGGGGCCGAGGGCGCTGTCCCCCACCTCGTACAGCCCGAAGGGCAGTGGTTCGCCGACCTGCCACGTTCCCTCGAACTGCGAGCGGTTCCCGGCCGCACAGGTGCGGGCGGCCACCTGCCCGCCCAGACGTAACTGCGCTGCTTCCCAGCTCGCCAGGGCCCGGTCGACGTCTCCACTCGTGACCGAGCGGAGCGACCGGGCCAACTGGCGGGCGTCGTCGGCCGCCTTGGCCGTCCCCACGGCGGCGTGGGGACGGAGGGCGAAGGCGGCGTCGCCGAGGAGGCAGACGCGGCCGAACACCATGCGGGGGACGGCGACGTCGACGATCAGCTGCACGAACGGTTCCGCCGTGCGGGTGACGGCCTCGGCCAACGGCGCCGGGAGGCGGGCGGCGCCGGAGCGGAGCTCGTCGAGGTGGGCGGGCCGGACCCGCCCCGGCGGCAGCGACAGCCAGTGGCGCTGGCCGTCGGTCCCCGTCATCAGGTCGTCGAGCGCGGCGCCGGACGCCACGTTGCGGTACCAGACCCAGTTGAGCAGCCGGCGGCCCGGCGTCACCGTCCCGTCCCCGTCGGGGATCGGGTAGGCGAGGATGTGGCTCGCCGGCAGGAGGTGGTAGGTGATCGCCTCGTGGAGGGCGG
>JAICYE010000081.1 GCA_025934385.1 Acidimicrobiia bacterium
ACGAAGAGATCGGCGATCTCCAGCAGCCCGGCCTTGGCGGCCTGCACGGCGTCGCCCCACCCCGGGTTGACCACCACCATCGTCGTGTCGGCCGCCCCGGCCACCTCGATCTCCACCTGCCCGACGCCGACGGTCTCGATCAGCACCCACGGCTTGCCGGCGGCATCGAGCACCCGGACCGCCTGGGGCGTGGCCAGCGAGAGGCCGCCGAGGTGGCCCCGGGTGGCCATCGACCGGATGAAGACGCCGGGGTCGGTGGCGTGGTCCTGCATGCGGACGCGGTCGCCGAGGATGGCACCGCCGGAGAACGGGCTCGACGGGTCGATGGCCAGGACGCCGACCTCGACGTCGTCCTTGCGGATGCGGGAGATCAGCTTGTCGGTGAGCGTCGACTTGCCCGCCCCCGGGGCGCCGGTGATGCCGACCGTGTAGGCCGCACCGGTGTGGGGATAGAGCCGGGCGATGGCGGCGTGGGCGGCGTCGCCGCCCTTCTCCACCATCGAGATGAGCCGGGCCACCGAGGCCCGTTCCCCGGCCAGGGCGCCGTCGACGAGCGCCTCCGGGTCGTACGTGCGGGCCACGAAGCGAAGTCTCTAGACGGCTTCCACGCCGGTCACGCCGGGGACCCTGTCCTTCAGGATCCGCTCCACGCCGCCCTTGAGTGTCAGCCAGGAGATCGAGCAGGAGTCGCAGGCGCCCGAGAGCTTGACCTGGACGACACCGTCCTCAGTGACCCCGAGGAAGTCGATGTCGCCCCCGTCCATCTGGAGGGCGGGCCGGATGGCGTCAATGGCCTCGAGGATGGCTGCTTCCATAGCCCGTCAGCGTACCGCCCGCCTACGGGGAAACGGTCACCCGGGTGACGTCGGCGCCCAACGCCGCCAGGGAGCCCGGCAGGTCGCGGTAGCCCCGGTCCACGTGGACGACGTCGTGGACCTCGGTCTCGCCGTCGGCGGCCAGACCGGCCAGCACCAGCGCCGCCCCGGCCCGGACGTCGGTGGCCCGGACCGGGCAGCCCGACAGCCGCTCCACGCCCCGTACCACGGCGTGGCGGCCCTCGGTGCGGATGTCGGCTCCCATCCGGCACAGCTCGGCCACGAAGCCGAAGCGGCCGTCGAAGAGGTTCTCGGTGATGATGGCGCTGCCGGCGCTCACGGCGGCCAGCGCCACCGCCGTCGGCATGAAGTCGGTGGCGAAGCCGGGATGGGGCAGGGTGGCGAGGTCGACGGCCTTGAGCCGGCCCCGGGCGAAGGCCCAGATGCCGTCGGCGGTGGGCGAGACCTTCATGCCCATGGCGCCGAGCTTGAGCGTGAGCATCTCGATGTGCTCCAGCCGGGGCCCGATCAGCGAGATCTCGCCGCCGGCGACGCCGCAGGCCATCAGCAGCGTGCCGGCCTCGATCCGGTCGGCCATGAGCTCGGCCTCGACCGGCACGAGCTCCTCGACCCCCTCGATCTCGATCGTCGACGTGCCGGCGCCGACGATCCGGGCTCCCATCCGGGTGAGGTAGGTGGCCAGGGCGGTGATCTCCGGCTCCCGGGCGGCGTTGTCGATCACCGTGCGGCCCTTGGCCAGCACCGCCGCCGTCATGAGGTTCTCGGTCGCCCCGACGCTGGGGAACTCCAGCACGATCCGGGCGCCCCGCAGGGCCGACGCCCGGGCCTCGATGAAGCCGTGCTCGATGCGGGCCTCGGCCCCCATGGCCTCGAGCCCCCGGAGGTGCATGTCGAGCCGGCGGCTGCCGATGGCGTCGCCACCGGGCAGGGCCACCCGGGCCGAACCGCACCGGCCGAGCAGCGGACCCAGGACGTTGACCGACGCCCGCATCTTCGTGACGAGCTCGTAGGGGGCCTCGGGCCGCAGCTGGCCGCCGGTGTCGACCGAGAGGGTCTCGGGGCCGGTCCAGCGGACGTCGGCGCCGAGGGCCCGCATGACCTCGATCATCACGTGGGCGTCGAGGACGGGCGGCATGTTGTGGAAGACCGACACCCCCGGGGCGAGGACGGCGGCCGCAAGCTGCTTGAGCCCGGAGTTCTTCGTCGCTCCGGAGACCTTGATCTCGCCCTCGAGGGGCGCACCGGGGCGGATCCGGAAGTGGTCGGTGGCCGGCTCAGTCATCGTCCGGCTCACGGTACAGGGGCCCGGCTGAGAGGTCGGCGATGTCGGTCAGGCGTTCTGATAGCTCGGCGACCGCTTCTCGAGGTTGGCCTTCATCGCTTCGACGAAGTCGGCCGAGCGGATGCACTCGGCCTGCCCGACGGCGGCCTCCCGCAGCCCTTCGCCGACGTACTGCTGACCGGCCTTGTCGATGGCCCGCTTCGATCCCCGCACGGCGATCGGCGGCTGGGCGGCGATCCGGGCAGCCAGCGCCTCGGCGGCCGGCTCGAGCTCGGCGTCGTCGACCAGCCGGTTGATGAGGCCGATGCGGTGGGCCTCCTCCGCGTCGATCGTCTCGCCGGTGAAGATCAGCTCCTTGGCCCTGGCCGGGCCGACGATCCGGGGCAGCCAGTACGTCCCGCCGAGGTCGGGCAGCAGGCCGTACCTGTGCTCCGGCAGGGACAGCTTCGTGCCCCGGGCGGCGATCCGCAGGTCGCAGGCCAGCGCCAGTTGCAGCCCGCCGCCGAGGGCATAGCCCCGCATGGCGGCGATCGTCGGGTAGGGGGCGTCGGCCAGCCAGGTGTAAGCCTCCTGGAGGTCGGTGATCCGGGTGACGAGCTTGTCCTCCATGCCCCGGCCGGAGGACGGGTTCTCGGCGTTGGCCGCGGCCGCCGCCGCCTGGCCCTTCCCGGCTTCGGAGAACAGCCCGCTGCCGCCGCCCGAGAGCAGGTGCTCCACGTCGATGCCGCTGGAGAACGCCCGGCCCTCCCCCATCACCACCAGGCAGCGGAGGCTGGCGTCGTCGCCGAGGGATTCGCCGAGCTTGGCCAGTTCCTCCCACATCTCGACGGTCATGGCGTTGAGCCGCTCGGCCCGGTTGAGGCGCAGCCAGCCGACCGGCCCGACCTGCTCGTAGGAGATCGTCTGCATGGACGGAGGTTAAGGGAGGGCGGCAACCCACGCCACCGAGACCCGGGCCACCTCGGCCATCACCGCCGCTCCGCCCTGCCCGCCGAGCGACTTCGGCACCCGGTAGCCGTGGTCGGCGCCGGCCAGCCAGTAGAACGCCACGGGGCCGGGGATCGTCTCCGCCCACTTCTTTAGGTCGGCCTTCCCGGCCAGGGCGTCGCGGTCGCCGCTCAGGAAGAGCACCGGCACGTAGAGGCGGGGGAAGTGCTCGACCCGCAGCGAGTCCGGCCGGCCGGCGGGGTGGAGCGGGTAGCCGAGCAGCAGCAAACCCAGGGCCGGCAAGGGATCCTCGGGGTCGCCGACGGCCAGGGAGCAGTAGCGTCCCCCCATCGAGCGCCCGCCGAGCACGAGCCGGTCGGGCGGGAGCCCGGTGCGGGCGGCCAGTTCGGCCGCCGCCTCCCGCACCGCGGCGAGGAGGACGGGCGGCCGGTCCGGCGCCTTTCGCCCGGCCATCCGGTAGGGGAAGTCGAAGCGCAGCGAGGGAAGCCCGGCGCCGGCGAGGGCGCGGGCCGTCGCCACGAGAGCCGTGGCGTTCCGATCCGACCCGGCGCCGTGGGCCAGCAGCACCGCCCGGTCAGCGTGGCGGCCGCCGGTCGCCGGTTCGAAGTCGGCGTTCACGGCCGGGCGCCGGCGCAACCGGTTGCGCCAGGTGGCCGGAAACGGGTAGCGGGCGCAACACGTTGCGCTCCGGGCCCCTCGTTGGAGCATCGGCCGGGGCGCCCACCGCACGCCGGGCGGGAGCGGGGCCGGGTCACCGCTTCAGGACCCAGCGGGTCAGGAACCTCTCCGAGCGCTCCAGTTCGTCGGCCACGGTCTCGGGCTTCGACCAGCCGTGGCCCTCGCCTTCGTAGACGTGGTACTCGACCGTCCCGCCGGCCCGGCGGACGGCGTCCACCACGGCGTCGGCCTGCGCCTTCGGCACGGTCTTGTCCCGGTCGCCCTGCAGCACCAGCAGCGGCACGGTGATCTTCGGCGCGTGGGTCACCGGCGAACGCTCCCGGTACAGGCCGGCGGCGGCCGGGAGCGGGCCGATCACCTTGTCGAGGTAGCGGGATTCGTAGCGGTGCGTCGTCTCGGCGAGGTCGAACAGGTCGGCCACGCCGTAGCGGTCGACGGCCGCCCGCACGAGACCGGGGAAGCGGGCGCAGAGGAGCAGCAGCGTGAAGCCGCCGGCACTGCCGCCGTCGATGGCCACCCGGCCCGGGTCGCACCACCCGGCGGCGCCGGCGTGGCGGATTGCAGCGGCGACGTCGGCCACGTCGAGGTCGCCCCACCGGCCGGTCAGCGCCTGGGTGTAGGCCCGGCCGTAGCCGGTGGAGCCCCGGTAGTTCGGCGCCAGCACCGCCCACCCCCGGGAGACCCAGAACTGGTGGCGGGGCCACCAGGTCACCGCCGAGGAGCCGGTCGGCCCGCCGTGGACGTAGACGACCATCGGCGGCGCCGTCCCCTGGCCGAGCGCCGAGGACGCCGGCCGGTAGAGGAGGCCGTGGACGGTGGCGCCGTCCCCGCCCGTCCAGCTGACGGGTTCCGGTTCGACGGGCCCGGCCGCCACCAGCGCCCCGGGCGCGCCGGTCGCCAGCACCCGCCGGGCCCCCGAGGCGGCCGGGTCGGCCACCACCACCGACGGCGGCGTCACGCCTCCGGATCGGACGGCGGCGATCCCGGCCGGGCCCCAGTCGAGGTAGTGGTGCCAGCCCCTTGCCACAGGCCGGGCGTCCCCGCTGCCCCGGGGCACGACGACCAGGCGGCCGAACCCGCCTTCGTTGCGGCACAAGGCGATGGCCGATCCGTCGGGCGACCAGGCGTAGGACCGCTGCCCCGCCCCCCAGGTCGGCTCGGCGTGCTCGGCCGGCTCGTCGACGAGGGGCTTGGCCCCTCCCCCGCCGGCGTCGCCGACCCACACGTTCATCCATCCCGTCCGGTCGCAGACGAAGGCCAGGGCGTCGCCGGCCGGCGAGAACCGGGGCTGGCCGCAGGCCACGCCGCCATCGCCGCCGGCCACCACCCGGGCCGGCCCCAACCCGCCGATCTCCCGGGCGACGATGCGGGAGGCGTCCCACGGCATGTCGGGGAAGTCCCACTCGTGCCAGGCCAGCGACCGCCCGTCCGGCGCCCAGGCCGGGTCGAAGGCCCAGTCGGCCCCGGTCGAGACCCGGACCGGCCAGGCCGAGCCGTCGACGGGCACCACGGCGATGTCGCAGCGGTCCTCCCGCTCCAGGACGAAGGCGATCCGCCCGCCGTCGGCGCTGGCCACCGGCCCCGCCGCCTCCCCGTCGGTCGACAGCACCCGCAGCGGGCCGCCCCCGGAGGGGACGGCCACCAGTCGCCCGTCGCCGGCGGCGTAGACGATCGTCCCGTCGCCCGCCCAGGTGAAGGCGCCGTAGGGACTGGTGGCGGCGTCAGCCGTCACCACCACCGACGGGCCCGAACCGTCGGCCGGGGCGACGACGACGTCGGAGCGGCCGGCGGCCGTCTCGACCCAGGCCAGGCGCCGTCCGTCCGGCGAGAACCGGGGCCCGGCCAGCCCCCGGGTGCGGGCCACCATGGCGGCGGTGACGGCGGGTGGTGCGGCGGAACCCTCCATGGACGGGCGACGTTAGTGCCGGTGACGGGTAGTGTCGCCGTCCCGACCCGCCCCACCCGCCGACCCAGGAGGACCGGACGATGGCCAAGCCGTCCCAGGAGATTCCCGACCGCAACCTCGGCATGGAGCTCGTCCGGGTCACCGAGGCGGCGGCCATGGCGGCGGCCCGCTGGATGGGCCGGGGCGACAAGGAGTCGGCCGACGGAGCGGCGGTCGACGCCATGCGGGCCGTGCTCTCCGGCGTGTCGATGGACGGCATCGTCGTCATCGGCGAGGGCGAGAAGGACGAGGCGCCCATGCTCTACAACGGCGAGAGCATCGGCGACGGGCACCCGCCGGCCGTCGACATCGCCGTCGACCCGATCGACGGCACGACGCTCACCTCGCTGGGCCGGCCCGGGGCCATCGCGGTCATCGCCCTGTCCGAGCGGGGCACGATGTTCAACCCCGGCCCCTGCGTCTACATGGAGAAGATCGCCACCGGGCCCGACGCCGCCGACGCCATCGACCTCACCGCCTCGGTCAAGGCCAACCTGAAGTGGGTGGCCAAGGCGCTGCGGAAGGACGTGGCCGACGTCACGGTGGTGATCCTCGATCGCGACCGGCACGCCCACATCATCAAGGAGTGCCGGGAGGCGGGGGCCCGCATCCGGCTGATCCCCGACGGCGACGTGGCCGGCGCCATCTCCGCCGCCTGGCCCGAGTCGGGCGCCGACATCCTCTTCGGCATCGGCGGCACGCCGGAGGGCGTCATCGCCGCCTGCGCCCTCAAGGCCCTGGGCGGCGCCATGCAGGGTCGGCTCTGGCCCCGCAACGACGACGAGCGCCAGAAGGCCATCGACGCCGGCTACGACCTCGACCAGGTACTCACCCTCGACGACCTCGTGGCGGGGGACGACGTCTTCTTCGCCGCCACCGGGATCACCGACGGCGAGCTGCTCCGCGGCGTCCGGTTCCGGGGGGACGGGGCCAACACGCAGTCGCTGGTGATGCGGTCGAAATCGGGCACGATACGCAAGATGGACGCCACCCACCGCTGGAAGAAGCTGATGCGCTACTCCTCCATCAACTTCGACTGACAGCTTCAGGGCGGTTCAGGAAGGAATCAGTGGGACGGTCGTAGAAGGCTTGTGCCCGTCGTGGTGATTCGTCACCCGACGGGTCGCGGGCCGGTGGGCAACTGGGGAGCTCACCGGGCTCCCCCCTGCTTTCCCCGCAGGAAGCGAATCCGCCGTCCATGGATGTTGCCCCCCTCGATCGGGCGGTTGCCGAGGACCTCTGCGTCGCCGCCCGCGCCCTCCTGCCGGCGGCTGACGAGTGGCGGTTCTCGGTGGAGGGCCCCTGGGCCTTCGCCACGCCGGTCGGCGCCATCTCCCCGGACCAGGGCTGGAAGCTGCACGTCTCGGCCACCGAGGCCTCGGCCCCCGACGTGCTGGCGGCCTGCGTCCCCGTCCTCGTGGCCGAGGGCGTCCCGTTCAAGTTCGCCGCCGGGCAGCACGTCGTCCGTCTCCTCAACGGCACCCACGCCGACCGGGCGGCGGGCGGGAAGTTCCTCACGGTCTATCCGGCCGACGACGCCCAGGCCGTGCGCCTGGCCGAGGCCTGCCACCGCTCCACCGAGGGGCTGGACGGGCCGGTCATCCTGTCGGACCGGGCCTACCGGCCGGGCAGCCTCGTCCACTACCGCTACGGGGGGTTCTCAGCCCAGCCGGCCATCGATCCCGACGGCGTCGTCGTCCACCTGATCACGGGCCCCGACGGCGCTCCCCTGCCCGATGAGCGCACCGCCACCTACCGGGCGCCGTCGTGGCTGACCGATCCGTTCCAGCCGGCCGCCGACCCGGCGGCCTCGGCCCCCTCCGCCCCGGCCGGGCCCGCCGCCTCGGCCACCGTGGTCCTCAACGGCCGCTACCGGGTCCAGGGCGCCCTCAGCCACGCCAACAAGGGCGGCACCTACCTGGCCGAGGACGGCGCCACCGGGAAGCTCGTCGTCATCAAGGAGGGCCGCCCCCATGTCGGCGACGAGGGCCACGGCGACGCCCGGGCCCGGGTCCGCCACGAGGCCCGCATGCTGGCCCTGGTCGAGTGCGTTCGCAGCGGCTCCCGCCGCGCTTGTCGGGGGGACACCCCCCAACC
>JAICYE010000610.1 GCA_025934385.1 Acidimicrobiia bacterium
ACCACGCCATCATCGAGTACTCCCACCGGGCGACGGCGTCGGTGGTCATCTGGCTGACGATCGCCCTGCTCGTGGTGGCGGTGCGCAACCGCCGCCACCTCACCTCACGGGCCTTCAGGCTGGCCGTCATCCCGCTGCCGATCGTGCTGTCGCAGGCGATCCTCGGCGCCATCGTCGTCCACCTCGACCTCGAGGCGGAGTCGGTGGTGGCCCACCTGCTCGTGGCCATGACGCTGGTGGCCGTGCTCATCTCCCTCGTGGTGGAGGTGGAGCCGGCCGGCTCGCCGCTGGCCCCGGCGACACCCGGAGCGGGCGCCGACCGGCACTTCGCCGCCCTGGCCTCGGCCGTGGCGGGCTCGGCGCTGTTCCTCATGCTCCTCGGCTCCTACGTCAGCGGCCGCCACGCCGGCCTGGCCTTCCGGACGTGGCCGTTCTTCAACGGGCACGTCCTGCCGGCCGTCCACGGCCTGCTGCCCGACCTGAACTTCGCCCACCGGTTCGTGGCCGCCGTGGTGGCCGTGGCCATCTTCGCCCTGGCCGGCCTGGTCCGCCGCCGGCCCCAGGCGGCGCCGGTGACGCTCATGGTCCGGGCCGCCGCCGCCCTCATCGGCGTGGAGATCCTCCTCGGGGCCGGCAACGTCTGGACGAGGCTGTCGCCGGTCACCCGCACCGCCCACCTGGCCACCGCCGCCCTGATCTGGGGCGCGTTGTTCACCGCCGCCCGCCTGGCCTGGCGGCTCCCGGCCGGCGAGCCGGCCGCCCGCCGGACGACGTCCGGCCCCGACGAGGGCACCCTGGTGGGGGCGCGGTGACGGCCGCCGACGCCAGCGCCCTCGGCCCCCCGGCCGACGCCAAAGCCGGGGCCGGCGCCCACCCGGGGGTTGGGGGGTGTCCCCCCGACAACGGCGGCGTGAGCCGCCTAGCGGTGCGAGGCCGGCTCGGCGCCTACGTCGGCCTGACGAAGCCCCGCATCATCGAACTCCTGCTGGTGACGACGGTCCCGGCCATGGTGCTGGCCGACCGGGGCGTGCCGTCGCCCTGGCTGGTCCTCACGGTGCTGTTCGGCGGGACGCTGGCCGCCGCCGGCGCCAACACCATCAACTGCGTCTGCGACCGCGACATCGACGAGAAGATGAAGCGGACACACGGCCGGTCGCTGCCGCTCGGCCTCGTCACCCCGGAGCAGGCGCTGCGCTTCGGCATCGGGCTGGAGATCTTCGCCTTCATCTGGCTGTGGGCCACGACCAACCTGCTGGCCGCCACGCTGGCGGTGAGCGCCACGGCCTTCTACGTCTTCATCTACACGATGTGGCTGAAGCGGACGACGGCGCAGAACATCGTCATCGGCGGCGCCGCCGGGGCGGTGCCGGTGCTGGTCGGCTGGGCCGCCGTCACCGGCCGGGTGGGCCTGCCGGCCTGGGTGATGTTCGCCATCATCTTCATGTGGACGCCGCCGCACTTCTGGGCGCTGGCATTCAAGTACCGCGAGGACTATCGCCGAGCAGATGTTCCGATGATGACAGTGGTCAAGCCCGACGCTTACACAACCACGCAGATTTTGGTTTACACGTG
>JAICYE010000278.1 GCA_025934385.1 Acidimicrobiia bacterium
CCGGGAGACGGGCCCTCGGCGGCCCCGACGGGGACGCTGACGAGCAGCGGGCTGGCGACGACCAACAGCGTGGCGACGGTGCGGCGCACGGCGGTCTCCCTTGTTCGCGGGGCTCGGCCGCAACTTAGTCGAATTTCGCACCAGCAGCCACGGGCGTCGTCGCCCGTCCCTCAGGATTCCTTCAGGCGGTCGCCGGCACCGGTGAACCGCCGGCGGTGAACGGACGGTGAACGACAGATTCGCCCCCGGGTGGCCGATTCCGGCTGTTCACCTTGGGGCAGGGGCGCCCGTCCGCCGCGGCGAAGTGTTCACCCATGAAGATCAAGATCCTCTGCACCCTCGGGCCCGCCTCGCTGCGGGGCGACGTCATCCGAGCCCTCGAGGAGCGCGGCGTCGACCTCTTCCGCATCAACCTGTCGCACACGCCGCCGGAGGCGGTGGAGCCGACCATCGCCCTGATCCGCCGCTACTCCAACGTTCCGATCTGCCTCGACACGCAGGGCGCCCAGGTGCGGTGCGGGAAGATGGCCGAGGGCACGGTCCTCGCCCCCGGCACGACGGTCACGCTCCACGCCGCCGACCTCATGGGCAGCCCCTCGGCGATGACGCTGTGGCCGGCGTCGGTCTTCGCCTCGATGCGGCCCGGCGACCTCGTCCACGTCGACTTCGACGGCGCCCTGCTCCAGGTGATGGAGGTGACCGACGACCACGCCCGGGCCTCGGCCGTCGTCCTCGAGGGCGGGCGGGTGAAGTCGAACCGGGCCGTGGTGATGGACCCGCCGCCGAGCCTCGGCCCGATCACCGACAAGGACACGAAGGCCATCGAGATCGGCGTGCGGCTCGGGATCCGCCACTACGCCCTCTCGTTCGCCTCGAGCGCCGGCGACGTGGAGCTGATCCGGGCCCTGGTCCCCGACGGCTCGACGGTGATCAGCAAGATCGAGAGCCGGGCCGGCGTCCGCAACCGGGACGAGATCATCGACGCGTCGGACGCGGTGCTGATCGACCGGGGCGACCTCTCCCGGGAGGTGCCGGTGGAGTACGTGCCCTACTACCAGAAGGCGATCGTGCGCCAGGCCAACCGGTGGAACACCCCGGTCTACGTGGCCACCAACCTGCTGGAGTCGATGGTCACCAACAGCCGGGCGACGATCGCCGAGATGAACGACATCGCCAACACGCTGATCGACGGCGTGCACGGCCTGGTGCTGGCGGCCGAGACGGCGATGGGCGTCGACCCGGTCGGCGCCGTCGACGCGGTGATGCGCTGCATCAAGTCGTTCGAGCACACCAGCATGGGCTCGATCCTCGAAGAGGACCGCCTGGGCCGCACCGCCTGAGCCGCCCTCAGCGGGCGGGAAGCACCGCCTGGGTCTGGGTCGTCTGGCTCACCCGCCGGCCGTCGTCGTCGTAGAGATCGGTCTGGACGACGACGGTCGTGCGACCGGCGTGGAGCGGCCGGGCCACGGCCCGCACCGACCCGCCCCGCACGCCCCGGAAGAAGTTCGTCTTCGACTCGATGGTCGACGTCGTCGCCCCCTCGGGGAGATTGAGAAAGGCGCAGACGGCGCCCACGGTGTCGGCCAGCGTCATGAGGACGCCGCCGTGCAGCACGCCGGCCGTCGTGCACCGCTCGGGCGCCCAGTCGAGCAGTCCGCCGACCTCTTCGGGGGCGGCGCCGGTGATCTCGATGCCCGTCGCCTTGACGAAGGGCATCATGTCGGCGAGCGCGGCGGGATCGAGCTTCGTGTCAGCGTCGGCCATCCCCCGAGCGTAGGTCAGTTGCCGGCCCCGGTGGCCCGGGCGACGTTGAGCCGGCCCTTGCAGTTGGGGCTGTTGGCTCCGCAGGAGACGGGGTCGGCGGTGGCCAGGATCTGCTGGACGGCCTGCTCCTTGGTCAGCCCCTGGGCCAGCAGCAGCGCCACGGCGCCGGTGACGTGGGGAGCGGCCATCGACGTGCCGGCCAGGTAGCCGTAGGCGTTCTGCTTCCCCTTCTTCCAGATCGTCGAGTAGATGTCGTCGGTCTCGGTCTGGGTGTTGCTGCCACCGGGGGCGAGGATGGCCCACTTGGCGTTGCCGGTGGGGCTCGAGTAGTCGGCAACCTTGTCGTCGTGGCCGGTGGCGCCGACGACGAGGGCGTCCATGTTGCCGTACTCCGAGCTGCCGATCCCGGCACCGAACAGGTCGTCGTTGCCCGAGGCCACGACGGGTACGGCGCCGTGCTGCCAGGCGTACTCGACGCCCTCGGTGAGCTCCGAGCCCATGGTGGCCGCCACCACGAACACGGCGCCGCCGAGGCTCAGGTTGACGACCTTGGCGCCGTGGTCGACGACCCATTTGATGCCGGCGATCACGTCGGCCTGGTCGGCGGTGGCGCCCTTGAACACCTTGGCCACCACCAGCCGGGCGTCGGGGGCGACGCCGGCGAT
The DNA here is from genome assembly GCA_025934385.1 of Acidimicrobiia bacterium. Next base: position 2,430 of record JAICYE010000278.1, read on the forward strand.
GCCCTTCCCGTTGTCCTTGACGGCGGCGATGATCCCGGAGACGTGGGTGCCGTGGCCGAAGTCGTCTTGGGCCGTGCCGGTGCACTTGAGCGGGTTGCCGTCGGTGTCGAGGCAGCTGGACGACTCGACCACCTGGCCGGCGAGGTCCTCGTGGCCGAGGTCGACGCCGGTGTCGACGATGCCGATCTTCACGCCGGCGCCGGTCGTCTTGGCCCAGGCGGCCGGGGCGCCGATGGCCGTGAGGCCCCACTGGCGGTCGAACTCGGGATCGTGGCTGGCATGGGCCGCCGGCGAGGTGGCGGCGGCCAGGGCGAGCCCGGCGAGAACGGCGACGACACGACGCCGGCTGGAAAGCAGCATCTACGGCCCCTTGGATCTGGGTCCTCGGCTGGCGGTCGGTCGTGGGGTTCCCCCGGCCCGACAACTTCGGACAAATCGCCCCTACCCTGACAAATGTACCGGGCCGTCAAGAGCGGTCGCCTGCCTGAAGGACGGGCCGGACCCTCAGGTACCCTTCATATGGTCGTGGCCACCGAAAACGTCAACTACCTGACCGCCCTGGGTGGCGGGCTCGTGTCGTTCCTCTCGCCCTGCGTGCTGCCGATCGTGCCCGCCTACCTGTCGGTGATCACCGGGCTCGACGTGGCGGAGGTCAGGGAGGGCGGCCGCCGCCACCTGCCCAGGATCGCCTTGCACACCGGGCTGTTCATCGCCGGGTTCTCGGCCGTGTTCGTGCTGCTCGGGCTGACGGCCACCACCGTCGGCCGGAGCCTGACCCGCCACCAGACGCTCCTCACCCGTATCTCCGGCGTGCTGGTGCTGGCGATGGCGCTCTACATGCTGGGGTCGTTGGTGCTGCGGGCGCCCGGGCTGTACCAGGAGCGGCGCTGGCATCCCAACCTGTCGCGCTTCGGGCCGTTCGCGGCCCCCGTCGCCGGCGTGGCCTTCGGGTTCGGGTGGACGCCGTGCATCGGGCCCGTCCTCGGCGCCGTGCTCATCGAGGCGGCCAACGAGCACACCCCCGCCAAGGGCGCGGCGCTGCTGCTGTTCTATTCGCTCGGGCTCGGCATCCCGTTCCTGGCCACCGGCCTCGCCCTCGGGCGGCTGGCCGGGGCGCTCGACTGGGTGAAGCGCCACTCGATGGCGCTCACGGCGGTGGCGGCGGTGGCGCTCGGCTTCTTCGGCGTCCTGCTCACGCTCAACCGGTTCGTGTGGCTCACGCAGCAGCTGCAGACCGGGCTCACCCGGGTGGGGCTCGGCCGGCTGCTGACCCTCGGATGGGGGCCTTTCTCCAGCGGCGCCTGCCCTGGGTGCTCGGCGCGCTGGGGGTCGTCATCGTGGCCGTGGTCGTGGGGTTCGCCCTCACCTCCGGGGGCGGCGGCTCCGGCCGCGGCGGCGGGGGCGGCTCGGCCGACGTCACCGACCCGGCCCGGTTCGACCTTCCGGCCCTGACCGGCGGCGGCCGGGTGCGGCTGGCCGACTTCAAGGGCAAGCCGGTGGTGGTCAACTTCTTCGCCTCGTGGTGCGGGCCGTGCCAGCAGGAGCTCCCCGACCTCGCCGCCGCCGCCAGGAAGCTGGCCGGGCGGGTGTCGTTCGTCGCCGTCAACTCCAAGGAGATCTCGGCGTCGAGCGGGCTGGCCCTGGCCCGGAGCAAGGGCTTGCCCGAGGCCGGCGTGACCCTGGCCCGCGACGTCGGCGGGCAGGGCGGCAGCGGGCTGCACGACGCCTACGAGGTCCGCAACGCCATGCCGGTCAACGCCTTCTACGCTGCCTCCGGCAAGCTCGTCTACGTCGCCCCCGGCCAGCTCACTCCCGACCGGCTGAAGACGCAGCTGAAGGACC
>JAICYE010000153.1 GCA_025934385.1 Acidimicrobiia bacterium
AGCGAGGGCAGGGCAGCGTCGAGATCGGCTGACAGTCCGCCGGCGTCGGGCGGCGGCGCAGACGAGCGGCGGCGGACGACCGCCACGACTCCACACATGGATCCGAGACTAGGCCCCGGGCAGGCGCGCCGCGGCCGTAGCATCTGGCCCATCGAGATCCTCGTGGTCTGCACCGGGAACACCTGCCGCTCGCCGATGGCCGCCGCGCTGCTGGCCCGGCGACTGGACGACGCCGACGTGTTGGCGACGGTCTCGTCGGCCGGCCTGCTCTTCGACGGCAAGCCGGTCACCGACCACGGCCTGGCGGTGATGGCCGACCGGGGGATCGACACGTCGGGTCACCGGTCCCGGCGCCTCACCCGGGAGCTGGTGGACGCCGCCGACGTCGTCGTCGGCATGGCCCGCAGCCACGTGCGGGAGGCGGTGGCCATGGTCCCCGAGGCGCTGGGGCGGGCGTTCACGCTGAAGGAGATCGTGCGCCGGGGCGAGGAGTCGGGCGGCCGGGCGGCGGACGAGCCGCTCGGGGCCTGGCTCGCCCGGCTGGGGGCGGGGCGGCGCCCGTCCGACCTGCTCGGCGACTCCGATGCCGACGACGTCGAAGACCCGATCGGCGGGCCCCGCCGCAGCTACCAGCGGACGGCCGAGGAACTCGACGACCTCACCGCCCGCCTGGCCCGGCTGCTGGCGTCGTAGACTTCGGCGGCCGTTCATTTCTGGGGGTGTCATGCGCTGCCGGTCGTCGCTTCTTCGTCGCTTCGCCGCCTTCCCCCTGGCCGTGGCCGTCGGGCTCTTCGGCCTCGGCTTCGTCGGGCTGCGGCCGGCCGGCCCGGCCGCCGGCGCCGGCGAGCTGATCGGGAACCCTTTCGGTCCGCCCGGCGCCCGCTGCGGCGCCCTGCAGGAGCTGCACCTGCCCGGCGGCGGATGGACCTGCACACACGGCGCCGACTCTGCACCGAAGGGGGTCGACATCCACCGCCGGTTCGACTCCGGCAAGGCCCGGGCCGGCATGGTGCTCCCCGACGAGCAACTCGATCCCCGCAGCGCCGCCGCCGCCGACCCCAACGCCCACTGCTTCGGCGACGGGCAGAGCGGCGACCGGGTGCAGGCCATCTACGCCCGGGCGTCGGACCACACCGACCAGTACGACACGATCGTCCCCTACATCCGGCAGTGGGCCGCCGACGCTGACGCGGTGTTCAACGACTCGGCCAGCGAATCGGGCGGGATCCGGCACGTCCGCTGGGTGACCGACGCCGCCTGCCAGCCGACCGTCCTGCATGTGATCCTGTCGCCGACCGGGGACGACAGCCTGGCCACCACCATCGCCGACCTGACGGCCCAGGGCTACACCCGCGCCGACCGCAAGTACGTCGTGTGGATGGACGCCAACGAGCTCTGCGGGATCTCGTCCTACTACGAGGACGACCGCAGCACCGACAACTTCAACAATGGCGACCCGACGGCGCCGGCGACCATCTCCCGCATCGACAACGGCTGTTGGGGGCTGGGCAGTCAGGGCACGTCGATCGAGGCCCACGAGATCATGCACGCCCTCGGTTCGGTGATGCCGACCGCACCGCACTCGACCGTCCTGGGCCACTGCACCGATGCCGCCGACCGCATGTGCTACCAGGACGAGTCGACCGTGGTCCTCTCCAACGTCTGCCCGCAGACCGAGGAGGCGCTGTTCGACTGTCACAAGGACGACTACTTCAGCGCCGCGGCGTCCCCCGGCGGCTACCTGGAAGGGCACTGGAACACGGCCCACAGCGCCTTCCTGTCGACGACCGACGGCGACGACCCGGTCAGTATCGCCGGATCGACGGTCACCGAAGGCGACCTCGACACGAAACCGCTGGCCTTCACCATCAGTCTGGCGGTGGCGCAGAACATCCCCGCAACGGTGCACTGGCAGACGCAGGACGGGACGGCGACCGCCGGGAGCGACTACCAGGCAGCCGGCGGCGACGTGAGCTTCGCCCCCGGCGAGACGCAGAAAACCATCACCGTCAACGTGATCGGCGACTTCGACAAAGAGCCGACGGAGTTCTTCACCGTTGCGCTGTCGAACCCGTTCAACGCGGTCGTGAGCGGCGCGCCGGCCCAGGGCATCATCCTCAACGACGACCCGAAAGGGGAGGGCTACTGGCTGGTGGCGTCGGACGGCGGGATCTTCTCCTACGCCGACTGCCGCTTCTTCGGCTCGACCGGGAACATCAAGCTCAACCAGCCGATCGTCGGCATGACGCCGACGCCCTCGGGGCTCGGCTACTGGATGGTGGCCCGCGACGGCGGCATCTTCTCCTACGGCGACGCCAACTTCCACGGCTCGACCGGCAACCTCCGGCTCAGCCAGCCGATCGTCGGCATGGCCGCCAGTCAATCCGGAACGGGGTACTGGTTGGTGGCGGCGGACGGAGGGGTCTTCGCCTTTGACGTTCCGTCGTTCGGTTCGGCCGCCGGCCGGGCCCGGGCGCCGGTGGTGGCCATGGCGCCGACGTCCTCCGGGGCCGGCTACTGGGTCGTCACGGCCGACGGCCAGATCTTCAACTTCGGCGACGCCGAGAACTTCGGCACGACCGGCCCGCTGCAGCAGCCGATCGTCGGCGCCGCCTCGACGCCGGACGGGCACGGCCTGTGGCTGGTGGCCCGGGACGGCGGCATCTTCGCCTTCGGCGACGCCGGCTTCTACGGGTCGACCGGCGCCCTCGAGCTGAACCAGCCGATCGTCGGCATGGGCCACAGCCCGTCGGGCCACGGCTACTGGCTCGTGGCCCAGGACGGCGGCATCTTCGCCTTCGGCGACGCCGGCTTCTTCGGCTCGACCGGGAACATCAAGCTCAACAAGCCGATCAACGGGATGGCTGCCCTGCCGCACCCGCTGACCTGACGTCCGTCGCCCGCCGTGTCAGCCGATCACGGCCAGGCCGTGCATGCCGTAGGCCCAGTGCCCGGTCAGGTGGCAGCCATAGGCGAGCGATGGGCTGCCCGCTGAGCCGAACGTCCAGGTGGTCTCGACGGTGGTGCCGGCCGGGACGGTGATCTCGCCGGGCACGATGCCGGTGTGCACGTGCGGGATGCCGCGCTCGTGGAGGTCGTGGACGGCCGGCGGGCCGATGATGAATTCGTGGTCGATCGGATCGCTGTTGTGGACCACGAACCGGACGGTCGCCCCCGGCTTCACCGTGATCCGGTCGGGTTCGAACCGGCTGTGGTGGGCGGTGACGTTGATGACGGTCGGCCCGGAAGCACCGCCGGGGACAGCCATCCAGGCGATCCCGGCGGCGAGGGCCGCACCCGCCACCGCGGCGACGACCACGAGCCGGGCCGGGCCGGCAGGGCTGCGTTCCCCGTCCGCCCGGGGGGTGCGACCGGTCGCGCTCGGCGGGTATCGACGGCCGTGGCTACCCGTTCTGGCGCGACCGGTCGCTCTGTCCGGGGCGGCGCGACCGGTCGCTCTGTCCGGTGCGGCGCGACCGGTCGCCGGGCCCGGGTCGGACGGCGTGTCCCGGGTGGCCGCCGCCGCGGCGGCGGGCGGGCTCAGCAGGGTCACGGCCGGGCGGCTCGGCGGCGGAGGCGGATCTGGAGGGCCCAGGCGGCGAGGCCGAACAACAGCGCGCCGCCGCCGGCGGCGGCGATCAGGACGGCGGCCGAGGGGCCCGAGCCGTCGTGGGAGGCCGGCAGCGCCGGGGGCAGCGCCACGCCCGCCGCCGGCGGGGCGGTGATCGGCGGCTCCACGATGACCGGCAGCGTCGGGTCGACGACCGGCATCGTGGTCGAGGGCGCCGGGGCGGCCGTGGTCGGCGTCGGCTTGGGCTTGGGTTTCGGGACCGGCTTCGGCGCCGCCGTCGTGGTGGTCGGGGCGGCGGTCGTCGTCGTGGTGGGCGCCGGCGGGGCGTCGAGGCCGGCCATCACCCGAGACGGCGTGCCGGTGCCCGACTTGTCGATGGCGAGGTCGTAGTGCAGCCGGCCGGTCTGTTCGTCGACCTTGAGGTAGGTCAACCACATCTGCTGCGGCACCCACTCCATGCCCTTGTCGGAGCGGAGGTCGTCGAGCAGCGACTTCGACGCCTGTTCGCTGCGCCGCTCGACGACCCCGGGGCCGGCGGCCTGGGGGCCGGACGAGCCGTCGCCTGGGCCGACACCGGCGGAGCGCTGCTGGGCGTCGGGCAGCAGGTTCGGGTGGTCCGGCGTCAGCAGGAAGACATCGGCGTTGATCGCGTCGCCGGCCGCCTTGCCGAGGCCGAGGATCCGCAGCGGCACCCAGGGGTTGTCCATCGGGATCGTCAGGTGGATCGGCGTGCCCTCACCCTCCGGCTGGTTGCGCTGCTTGGCGGCGTCGGCGTTGAACCGGGCGGCCATGAAGATCGGCGAGCGGGCGGAGTAGAAGTCGAGGACTTCGGGGGCGTCGGGCGTGAGCTGGAAGCCGTGGTCCCGGGCCCACTGGCCGACCGCCGCACCGCCGCCCCGCAGGATGGTGATGTCGAGGGCGTCGATGCGGGTGTTGTAGACCTCCTCGGCGGAACCGGGTGACGCCGCCGCCTCCTCACAGTTCGGTCCGCAGCTGGCGGCCTTCGGCGCCGGCGGGGCGACCTCTCGCTCGAGACGCTGGAGCGTCCAGTCGCCGCCGCGCTCGACCTTCGACGGGATCCCCGGCAACGGCACGATCGAGCCGAACTCAGCGCCGCCGCCCTCGAACGTGAACGACGTCACGTAGTGCTCGTTGCCGTCGGCCCAGGCGGCCAGGGTGGCGGCGCGGACGAGCTTGACGTTGCCGCCGGGCGTGACGAGCCCGGCGCAGGCAAAGGCGGGAGCGGCGGCCGTCAGGGCGCACAACCCCGCAACAGCAGACGCGATGAACAATCGGCGGGACGGACGGTGCATGCGAGCCTCCCCAGGTCGAGCAACGGAGCCGAAGCGGTTGGTGGTGGGTGATCGGTGGTGGGTGATCGGTGGTGGGTGGTGGCTGGTCAGACTGGTCGGGCGGCCGGGTCGGTCTGCCACGAGCCGTCGGAGGTGAAGGCGCTGTTCTGCACCTGCAGCACGACGCCTTCCGGGGTGCGGGAGCGGGTGCCCGGCCGGGTCCCGTAGGCGGGGGCGAGGCCCGAGGACCAGCCGGTCAGCTGCTCGAGGGCGGTCTGGACCTTGTCCGGGGTGTCGGCGCCCGTCCGCCAGATGGCGGCCGCTAGTGACTTGGCGGTGGCCCAGCCGTGGAGGACGGGCGCTGTGGTGCCGTAGCCACCCGGAATCGAGCGGATGGCCGCGCCCTCGTCGCCCCCGGGGGCGACGTAGGGCGAGATCACCCGGGCACCCTCGGGCAGGTCGGGAGCGAGGCTGTCGTCGGCCAGCGAGTAGATGCCGGCGACGCCCCTGGCCGGCCGGTAGGCGGCCGCTTTCGCCTGGGCCACCCAGGCCTTGGCCGCCGCCGGGTCGAGGCTGACGAAGGCGGCGTCGGCCGCCGTGAGCGGCTTGTGGGCGTTGGGGTCGTAGGTGACGACGGTGACCTTCTTCACGCCCTGCTTCTCCAGCGCCGACTGCATGGCCTGCGGCACGAGGTCGTGGAGCGGGCCCGACGGCGCGGCGTAGATGACCGCCGACACCGACGGATCGGAGACGGCCGACGGGAACAGGGCGTCGACCGCCAGGTGCCCCTGGCGCTCCGGCGGGCTGGCGAAGTCGAAGACCGGGCCGCCGGCGGGGAGGAGGTTCTCGGTGGCGGTGAGCGTCTCCAGCAGCGGGCCGGTGGCCCAGCTCGGCGGGCCGCTGGGCCCGGCCACCGGCAGCGCCGAGAGGTTGACGGTGGCGATCGTGCCCGTGGCCGGCGAGCCCGGCGTGACCGTCACCAGTTCGAGCGAGTGGCCCCGGACCCCGCCGTTCTGGTTCAGCAGGTTCACGTAGGCCCGGAACCCGGCTTCCTGGGCGGCGTCGCCGCCGATGACGCCGATCCGCAGCGGCGGGCCGGCCGGGGCCTGCG
>JAICYE010000590.1 GCA_025934385.1 Acidimicrobiia bacterium
GAGTTCCGGGAGCCCCCGCCCGGAGCGGGAGTCGACGGCCAGCACCTCGGTTGGGATGAACGACCCTGCGCCCCGGTGGTCCGGCTCCCCCAGCCGCTCCTCCACCTCGAGGCGGGCCAGTTCGAGGAGGTCGTCGTCGACGAGGTCGGCCTTGGAGATGACGACCAGACCGTGGCTGATACCCAGCAGATCGAGGATGCGGAGGTGCTCCTCGCTCTGGGGCATCCAGCCCTCTGTCGCCGCCACGACGAGGATCGCCGCCTCGACGGCCCCGACCCCGGCCAGCATGTTCTTGAGGAACCGGACGTGCCCGGGCACGTCGACGAACCCCAGCGCCTGCCCCGACGGCAGCGTGGTGAAGGCGAACCCGAGGTCGATGGTGAGGCCCCGGGTCTTCTCCTCCGGCCACCGGTCGGGGTCGGTGCCGGTGAGCGCCAGCACCAGCGACGACTTCCCGTGGTCGACGTGCCCCGCGGTGGCGACGACCCGCATCAGCGGGCGATGGCGGCCAGGGCCGACGCCAGGCGGGGGTCGTCGGACGGGTCGACCGTGCGGAGGTCGCAGACGATGGCGCCGGCGTCGACCCGACCGACCACGCCGAGCCCGCGGAGCCGGGCCAGGGCGGCGTCGGCGTCGGCCACCTCGACCGAGACGCCGCAGGACGGGATCGTCAGCCCGGGAAGGGAGCCGCCGCCGGCCACCGCATCGGTGTCGACCACCTTCGCTCCCGCCACCCGGGACGCCAGCCCCTCGGCCCGCTCCCGCAGCGCCGAGACCGGCGTCGCCGCCATCCGCCACAGGGGAACGGCGTCGCCGTCACCGGCCAGGTAGGCCAGCGCCAGCGCCTGCAGCGCGGCCAGGGCCATCTTGTCGGCTCGTACCGCCCGGGCCAGGGGGTGCCGGGCCACCACCGACACGAGATCGGCCCGGCCGGCGATCACCCCGGCCTGGGGGCCGCCGAGCAGCTTGTCGCCGGAGAACGTCACCAGCGCCGCTCCGGCCTCCAGGGTCTGGCGGGCGCCCGGCTCGTCCCGCAGCCACCCGGGCCGCTCCGCCAGCCACGGTGTCGTCTCGTCGAGCAGGCCCGAGCCGATGTCGACCACCACCGGCGGCCCGAGCGCGGCCAGCGGGGCGATCGGCGTCGACTCCACGAACCCGACCATCCGGTAGTTGGAGGCGTGGACCCGGAGGATCAGGGCCGTGTCGGCCGACAGGGCCCGCTGGTAGTCGGCCAGGCGGGTGCGGTTGGTCGTGCCGACCTCGACCAGCCGGGCGCCGGACTCCGCCATCACGTCGGGCACCCGGAAGCCGCCGCCGATCTCCACCAGTTCGCCCCGGGAGACGACGACCTCCCGGCCGCGGGCCAGGGCCGCCAGCACCAGCAGGACGGCAGCGGCGTTGTTGTTGACCACCAGCGCCGCCTCGGCGCCGCAGGCCCGGGCCAGCAGGGTTCCGGCGTGCTCCTGGCGCGACCCCCGCGTCCCCCGGTCGAGGCGGAACTCCAGGTTCGAGTAGCCGCCGGCCACATCGCTGACGGCGGCCAGGGCCGCCGGGCCGAGCGGCGCCCGTCCGAGGTTGGTGTGGACGATGACGCCGGTGGCGTTCACCACCGGCTGGAGCAGCGAACGGCGGATCTCGGCCGCCCGCCGGCCGGCCTCGGCCAGCACCTCCTCC
>JAICYE010000400.1 GCA_025934385.1 Acidimicrobiia bacterium
CTCGTCGTCCTCGTCGCCGGCGGCGAGGCGCTGGTCGAGGACGTCGTGCTCGGGGGCGTCGAGTGGCATCGGGCGCCGGGCCACCTCGGCGGGCACGGCCCGGCGCCGGCGCTGCTCGACGGCGTCGGCTTCGGGGACCTCGTCGGCGCTCTCCGGCTCGGCGTCGACGCCGAGGAGGTCGGGATCGGCGTCGGTGGCCGGCAGCGCCTGTTCCAGGGCGGCGGCCTCCGGGACCTCGTGGTCGGCCCGGGGCGTGGCTCCCTCTCTCGCCGGACTGGACGCGAACCCTACCCACCTTGTCGTGGCCTCAGACGGCCCGGGTCGGCTATGTCTACCGGGATGACCCCCGCCGCCCGACCGGGTGATCCGCCTCCGCCGCTGCTGATCTCCGGGGCCGCCGTCGTCGCCGCCGGCGGCCTGTGGTCGCCGGGGTGGCTGGCGGCGGCCGGGGGCCGGATCCAGGCGCTCGGGCCGGGCGAGGCGCCGGGCGGCGTGCGGGCCGAGGTCGGGGCGCTGGGCGTGGTGGTCGACGGTCGCGGCGGCGTGCTGCTGCCGGGGTTCATCGACGTCCACGTCCACGGCGGCGACGGCGCCGATGCCATGGACGCCGATGCGGACGGGCTGCGCCGCCTCGCCCGCTTCCACGCCCCCCACGGCGTGACGGCCCTGCTTCCGACCACGTGGGCGGCGCCGCCGGCGGCGATTCTCGCCGCGGTGGAGGCCGTGGCCGACGTCGTCGGCCCGGTCGACGGCGGCGCCACGATCCTCGGGGCCCATCTGGAGGGCCCGTGGATCAACCCGGCCCGGGCCGGCGCCCAGGACCCCGACGGAATCCGCCCGCCCGACGTCGCCGAGGCCCGGCGGCTGTTATCGCTCGGGCCCGGCGCTGTGCGGCTCGTGGCGCTGGCGCCTGAGCTCCCCGGGGCTCACGAGGTCGTCACCGAGTGTGTGGGGCGGGGCGTCGCGGTGGCCGCCGGGCACACCGAGGCCGGCTGGGACGAGATGGTCGCCGCCGTGGCCGCCGGGGTGCGCCATGTGACCCACACCTTCAACGCGATGCCGGGCCTCGGGCACCGGGAGCCGGGGACGGCCGGCGCCGCCCTGGCCCTGTCCGAGCTGCGCTGCGAGCTGATCGCCGACGGCCATCACGTCCATCCGGGGGCGATGGCGGTCCTGGCCCGGGCCAAAGGGCCGGAGGGGGTGGTGCTGGTCAGCGACGCCGTCCGGGCGGCGGGAATGCCCGACGGAGACGTCGATCTCGGCGGGCGGACGGGCCGGCAGTGCTGCGGGGCGGTCCGCCTCGCCGACGGCCGGCTGGCCGGTAGCGTCCTCACGCTGGACGTCGCCCTGCGGCGCTTCGCCGCCGCCACCGGGTGGGGCTGGCCCGACCTGGCCCGGGCGGTGGCCGGCAACGCCGCCGCCGCCCTCGGCCTGGCCTCGAAAGGCCACCTGGCCGCCGGCGCCGACGCCGATCTTGTCCTGCTGGGCGACGAGGATGCCGGCGAGGTGCTGCTGACGGTGGCCGAAGGCCGCATCGTCCACCGCCGGAGCTGACCGGCCAAGGGTGTCCCCGGCACGAACGCCGGTCACCACCGCGCTTTGCCGTACCTGTTACGGCAAAGCGCGGTCGTGACGAAGGCGGACGTCAGGCCGGGTGGCAGGTGGCGGGGCCGCCGCCGTCCGGGATCGTGCAGAGGTACTGGCCCGGGGGAGCGCCGGGCGGGGTGGGGGCGGCCGGCGCCGGCTCGGAGGTCGGCGTGGGCTCGGAGGTCGGCGTCGGCGTTGGGGTTGGCGCCGTGGTCGCCGGCGTGCTCCCGGAAACGGGCGCCGTGCAGGTCGATTCGCCGCCGCCGGCCGGGACCTGGCAGTGCCGGGTGCCGGGATCGTTGGCGAAGGCCACGGTCGGTTCGGGCTCGCCGACCGGACGGCACAGTGCCGCGCCGCTGTCCGACACGACGCAGCCGAGAGCCGGGATCGGCGTCACCCCGTCGGCGGCGGCGCAGCGCATCGCCGTGCCGGTGATGGGCACGCACTGCAGCGGGACGGGCTGGCCGGTACGGAGCGCTTCGTGGGTGAAGGGCTCGGAAGCGCGCCGCACCTCGATGGCCCCGGCACCGGCTCGGGCCCGGATGACGAGGACCGGGGCGGCGGCCGGCCCGGCGGCGTGCGTCCGGCCTTTCAGGTTCACTCCGGATTGGCGGTTCCCGAACAGCTCGAACGTCCCGGCGCCGACGGAGGCGGTGGCGTCGACCTCGGCGTCCCAGGGGACGGTGACGTCGATCTTGCCGGCGCCCATCGTCAGGTTGACGGGGGTCTGGCCGGTCGGGAGCGCCATCCGGGACAGGTCGAGTTCGAAGAGGCCGGCGGCGTGGCGGTAGGAGGGCTGAAGGTCGGCCATCGTGGTCGGGGTGACCGACCGGTGACCGGCCTGCCCGTCGAGCCGGCCGAGGCCTGAGGCGAGGGCGGCCGGCACCAGGAGGAGCGCCATGGCACCGAGGACGGCGGCCGGACGGCGGGTACGGAGGAGGGCGTAGCCGAGCGTCCCGAGGGCGGCGAGGCCGGCGGCGATCGGCAGGACGGGCAGGTGGACATGCACGGCGCCCGTCCCCCACAACAGTCCGCCGATGACGGCGGCGGCCAGGAACCAGAGGCCGACGAGCCAGCCGATGGCCCGCACGAGCAGCAGCGGCCCGTTGGTCACGGCGGCCCGGGCCGCCGCCGACGCCCGGGCACCGAACCCGGGCGCCGGGGGCGGCGGCGGTACCGGCGGGCCAGCCGCCGGACCCCACGAGGCGGACGGGCTGCCCGAGGCCGGGCCGGCGGTGGACGGGCCGCTGAAGGCCGCCGCTCCGGCCGGGGCCGACGGGCCGCCCGTGGCGGAGCCCGGGGTGGGCGGGCCGGCCGGCGAGGCGGACCAGGGGCCGGGTCCGGTGCCGGCGCCGTCGGCCGGCACCCACGGCAGGTGGCGGCGGAAGAGGAGGACGAGGCCGCCGACGAGGAGCAGGAGCCCGAGGACGGCCTCGCCGGGGACGAACCGCCGGTGCCCGAGCCCGAAGAGCCGGACCGGGAAC
>JAICYE010000280.1 GCA_025934385.1 Acidimicrobiia bacterium
ATTCCGCCGGTTTTCCTGTCGAGAATCGGCGTCCAGGGCCGAGAGGATCGGCCCGTAGGCTGGCGCGTCATGGACCGACCGGTGGTGAAGACGACGGCGGGGGCGGTGCGGGGCGCCCTCGACGGCGGCGTGGAGGTGTTCAAGGGCGTGCCCTACGGCGCTCCCACCGGCGGCGAGCGGCGGTTCCTGCCGCCGGCGCCGCCCGAGCCGTGGGCCGGCGAGCTCGACTGCGTCAGGGCCGGCGACGCCTGCCCCCAGCCGACGCTGGCCGGCAGCGGCCCGGTGGCCGAGCAGATCGCCGCCCTGTTCGCCGGCCCCGGCGGCCCGTTCGTCGACACCCAGGGCGAGGACTGCCTGACGGTCAACATCTGGACGCCGTCGCCGAGCAACGGCGGGGGCGAGCCCCGGCCCGTCATGGTCTGGTTCCACGGCGGCGGCTGGACGATGGGCTCGGCCAACCCGCCGATGTACGACGGCGCCGCCCTGGCCCGCCGGGGCGACGTGGTCGTCGTCGGCGTCAACCACCGGCTCGGCGCCCTCGGCTACCTCTCGTTGGCCGAGGCCTTCGGAGACGAGGTCGCCGCCTCCGGCTCGGCCGGGGCGCTCGACATGGTCGCCGCCCTGGAATGGGTGCGGGACAACATCGCCGCCTTCGGCGGCGACCCCGGCAACGTCACGATCTTCGGCGAGTCGGGCGGCGGCGCCAAGGTCAGCGTCCTGCTCGGAGCGCCGGCCGCCGCCGGGCTCTTCCACCGGGCGATCGTCCAGAGCGGGCCGATGCTGCGGGGGGTGGAGCCGGAGAAGGCGGCGGCCACCACCCGAGCCGTCCTCGACCGCCTCGGAGTGAAGACGCTGGAGGAACTCCGGGGAGTTCCCGCCGCCCGGCTCGTCGAGGTGCAGACCCTCGTCATCGGCGGGCCGCTCGGCGGGTTCGGCACCGGCCACGCCCTCGCCCCGGTCGTGGACGGAGCCCAGGGGTCCGGGGGTGTCCCCCGAAGTGGCTTTCTGCCGGCCCATCCGTTCGACCCGGTGGCCGCCCCCACCGCCGCCGGTGTGCCGCTCCTGATCGGCACCACCCGCGACGAGATGACGCTGTTCACCTCGGCGCTGCCCGCCTTCTCCAAGCTGGCCGACCCGGCGTTGCCGATGGTGGCGGCCACCATGATCGGCGAGGACTCGACCGCCCTGCTCGACGTCTACGCCCGCACCCGGCCGGCCAGCACGCCGGCCGAGCGGCTCACGGCGCTCATGACCGACCGGTTCCGGGTCGGCTCGATCCGCCTCGCCGAGCGGAAGGTAGCCGGCGGGAACGGGCTCGTCTTCATGTACCGGTTCGACTTCACCACCCCCGTCCTCGAGGGCCGGCTCGGCGCCCCCCACGCCCTCGAAGTCGCCTTCTGCTTCGACAACCTCGACAAGACCGGGCTCCACGGCGGCCGGCCGGAGGCGCCGGCGCTGGCCGGGCAGGTCAGCGGGGCGTGGCTGGCCTTCGCCCGCACCGGCGATCCCAACCACGCCGGCCTGCCGGCCTGGCCGCGCTACGACACCGCCCGCCGCGCGACGATGCTCTTCGACGTGAACTGCCGGGTGGCCGACGACCCCGATGCCGAGGAGCGCCTGGCCTGGGACGGGCGCCTCGGCGGCCTGTAGACCGTCTACGAGGAGGTGCGACCGTGTTCTTCCGCCAGTACGAGCTCGGATGCCTGTCGCTGTTCAGCTACCTGATCGGCGACGAGACGACCGGCCGGGCGGTGGTCGTCGACCCCCAGCGCGACATCTCGCAGTACCTGGCCGACGCCGAGGCGCAGGGGCTGCGCATCGAGCGGGTGATCGAGACCCACTTCCACGCCGACTTCCTCTCCGGGCACCTGGAGATGGCCGCGGCCACCGGCGCCGCCATCAGCTACGGCGAGGCGGCCAGGACGGAGTTCGCCATGGAGCCGCTGCACGACGGGCAGCGCCTCCCGCTCGGCGAGGTCGTCCTCGAGGTGCGGGCCACCCCGGGCCACACGCCGGAGTCGATCAGCGTGGTCGTCTCCGAGCGCGGCGGCGAGCCCTGGGGCGTGCTGACCGGCGACACGCTGTTCATCGGCGACGTCGGCCGTCCCGACCTGCTGTCCTCGTCGGGCGTCACGGCCGAGGACCTGGCCCGGTCGCTGTACCGGTCGCTGCACGGGAAGCTGCTCACGCTGCCCGACGACGTGCGGGTCTTCCCCGCCCACGGCGCCGGGTCGGCCTGCGGCAAGAACCTGTCGACGGCCACCCGGTCGACGATCGGCGAGCAGCGGCTGACCAACTATGCCCTCCAGCCGATGAGCGAGGACGCCTTCGTCGAGGCGGTGACCACCGGGCAGGCGGTGGCGCCGCCGTACTTCGGCTTCGCCGCCCAGGCCAACCGTTCGGAGCACGACCTGCTCGACGACCAGGAGCCGCCCCGCCTGCTGGACGTGGCCGAGGTGGCCGACTGGCTCGATCGCGGCGCTGTCCTCATCGACGGACGCCCCGCCGCCGAATTCGCCTCCGGCCACCTGCGGGGGGCCATCAACGTCGGCCTGGAAGGACGCTTCGCCGAGTACGCCGGTGACGTCGCCCGGCCCGACCAGCCGATCATCCTCGTCACCGACCCCGGCAAGGAGGCCGAGGCCAAGGTGCGGCTGGCCCGCATCGGGTTCGACCATGTCGTCGGCGCGGTCGGCGACGTGCAGCGGCTGCTGGCCGAGCACCCCGAGCTGGGCGTGCCGGCCCTGCGCATCTCCGCTCCGGACTTCGCCGGCTGGGACGACACCGCCGGGCCGGTGCAGCTCGTCGACGTCCGCAACCCGGGCGAGCGGGACCAGGGCGTGATCCCCGGCGCCCGGTTGATCCCGCTGGCGGCGCTGCTCCGCCGGATCGACGAGCTCGACCCGGATCTGACCACCGTCGTCTACTGCGCCGGCGGGTACCGCAGCATCATCGCCGCCTCGGCCCTCACCGCCCGGGGTTTCCCGCTGGTGGCCGACATGCTCGGCGGCTACGACGCCTGGAAGGCCGCCGGCTTCCCCACCGAGGCCCCGGCGGCCGTCGGCCGCTGAGACAGGCGATCCGCTACTTCTCGCCGAGGGCCTTGGCGAGTTCGTCCCGGCCCATCTTCGATCGGCCGGGCAGGTTGCGCTGCTTGGCCATCTCGTAGAGCTCGGTCTTCGTCTTCGGCGCCGTGCCGCCCCGGCGGTTCCGCTGGCGGACGGCCGACGCCTGCTTCCCGAGGGCCGTCTTCGTCTTTTTGGGGAGATGGGCGAGGGTCCGCTTCCGCTTGGCCGTGGCCGCCGCCTTCTTGATGTTGCGCCGGGCCGCCTGGGTCTGCTTCTCGCTGGCCATGGGCACCTCCGTTCCTGTCCTCCGCCTGAACGTACCCAGCACCGCCGGCTCCGTCACCCTCCTTGTGGCACAACGGTTCTACGATGACCGGCGATGGAGCGGACGGCGTCGGTCAAGGTCCTCAAGGGAGTGGTGACGGGCATCGGCGCGGTGTCGCGGCTCACGGGCCGGGGCGGGGGAGCCGTCATCGGCGGCAAAGTGGCGCTGACCCTCGACAAGGGCGCCCTGGCCAAGCTCGCCGTGGGCCGCTCGCTGTACCTCGTGTCGGGGACCAACGGGAAGACCACGACCACCGCGCTGCTGGCGGCCGCCCTCGGGACGGCGGGGCCGGTGGTGACGAACATGACCGGGGCCAACCTCAAGCCGGGCCTCGTCAGTGCCCTGGCCAGGGACCTCGAGTCGACGGTGGCCGTGCTGGAGGTCGACGAGGCGGCGCTCGTCCAGGTGCTGGCCGACACCACGGCCACCGTCGTCGTCCTCCTCAACCTGAGCCGGGACCAGCTCGACCGCTATGGCGAGGTGCGGCTGGCGGCGCAGAAGTGGCGGACGTCGCTCGGCGCCCGGCCCGAGATCCACGTGGTGGCCAACTGCGACGACCCGCTGGTCGTCTGGGCCGCCCAGGCGGCGGGCTCGGTCACCTGGGTGTCGACCGGGCAGCGCTGGCGGATCGACGCCACCAGCTGCCCCAACTGCGGCGGCCGCATCATGTGGGCCCGGGGGTTTGGGGGTGTCCCCCGACACAGCGCGGCGGGAGCCGCCACGGACAGCGAGGAGTGGAAGTGCTCCTGCGGGCTCGCCCGTCCGGAGCCGGAGATCGACGGAGGCGGTGACGACGTGGTCGTGGGCGGGCGAGCGTTCCCGGTGCAGCTGCAGCTGCCCGGCCGGTGCAACGCCTCCAA
>JAICYE010000272.1 GCA_025934385.1 Acidimicrobiia bacterium
GCCCGGGCCCCCCGGCCCCCCGGGCCCCGCGCGGCCGGGGCCGGCCCGTGGGGGGCGCGGGCCGCCGCCACCCTCATCGGCGTGGCCATCGCCCTGGCCGTCACCGGCGTACCCGCCGGGCCGCTGCTGATCTCGGTCGTTCCCGCCACCGCCGCCGCCGTGGCCGGCGGCACCGCCAGCCTCGTGCTCGAACCGGTCAGCGCCCTCGAGCTGATGTCCCGCTACCCGGTCCCGGAGGCGGCCGGGCCCGTCCTGGTGGCCCGGCTCGGGTTCGCCCCCGCCCTGGCCGTGGTCGGGTGGCTGCCGCTGCTGGCCGGGCGGGCGGCCGTCCACCAGAAGACCTCCCCCGAGGCCGCCGTCTTCCAGGCGGGCGTCGCCGTCGCCGGCCTCTCGTTCCTCATCGTGCGGATCCTGGCCAACCACTTCCAGAAGAAGCGGGCGGTGCCCGAGCCGTGACCAAGAAGAAGGAGAGGGAGACGACCCCGGCCGTCCTGGAGGTCAAGGGCCTCATGCGCCGCTACGCCACGCTGGTGGCGCTCGGTCCGCTCGACCTCGAGGTCGAGGAAGGCGAGTTCGTCGCCCTCGTCGGGCCGAACGGCGCCGGCAAGTCGACACTGCTGGCCTGCGTGGCCGGGCTGCTCGACCCGACCGAGGGCGACGTGCGGGTGGCCGGCGCCCGGGCCGGTTCACTGCCCGCCCGGGCGGCGACGTCGTACCTCGGCGACGAGCCCGTCCTCTACGACGACCTCAGCCTGGAGGAGCACCTGGAGTACGTCGCTCGCCTCCACGGCCTCGTCGACTGGGAGCGCTCCGCCGCCGACCTCGTCACCCGTCTGGGCCTCGAGGACCGGGTCGACGACCTGCCGGCCCACTTCTCAAAGGGCATGCGGCAGAAGACGTCGATCGCCCTCGGTCTGGCCCGGCCGTTCCAGCTGCTGCTGGCCGACGAGCCGTTCGACGGGCTCGACCCGCCCAGCCGGGAGGTGCTGACCGACCTGCTGTCCGAGGCGGCGGCCAGCGGCGCCGTGGTCGTCGTGTCGACCCACCGGCTCGACATCGCCGAGCGGGCCAGCCGGGCCATCGCCCTCTTCGACGGCCAGATCACCTACGACGGCCCGGCCGACCAGGAGACGATGCACAAGCTGCTTCCCTGACGGGGTCTACGCCTCGAGGTCGATGCGCTCCCGGTGCGAGTAGACGTTGAAGCCCCGGCCCCGCACGAAGCCGACCACCGCCAGCCCGAGCCGCTCGGCGGCCTCGACGGCCAGGCTCGACGGCGCCGAGACGGCGCAGATGATCGGCACGCCGGCCACCGCGGCCTTCTGCACCAGCTCGAAGCTGACGCGGCCCGAGACCATCATCACCTTGTCGGACAAGGGAAGTTCGCCGGCCAGCAGCGCCCGGCCGACGAGCTTGTCGACGGCGTTGTGGCGGCCGACGTCCTCCCGGACGGCGATGACCTTGCCCGCCCGCTCGAAGAGCCCGGCGGCGTGGAGGCCGCCGGTCTGCTCGAAGATGCGCTGCGCCTTGCGGAGCCGGTCGGGGAGCGACACCACCACCGATGCCGCCAGCGCCGGCCCGGCCGGGATCCCGGCGCAGTGCACCTCGACCTGGTCGAGCGACGCCTTCCCGCAGATGCCGCAGCTCGATGTGGTGTAGAAGCGGCGCTCGGCCCCGGCCACCTCGAACGGCCGGGTCAGCGTCACCGTCACGATGTTGTAGAGCTGCGGTTCGTCGGGCGGGAGCTCGCAGTACCGCACGGTGGCCACCTCGTCCTGGGCCCGGACGAGCCCCTCGCCGACCAGGAACCCCACCGCCAGCTCGAAGTCATGGCCCGGCGTGCGCATCGTGACCGCCACGCTGACCGGGCTCTGGCCCGGCCCCCCCGCCCGGATCTCCATCGGTTCCTCGGTGGCCAGGCGCTCGGGCCGCTCGATCGCCTGGCCGTCGCGCCAGACCAGCGCCCGGGACGGCGTCACCGTCCGCCGGACGGGCGCCGCCTCGGGGCCGGGTACGGCGGACGACGAGGACGTCGGCATCCCGACCATCATGGCCCGTCCAGCAGCCGCCGCAGGTCGTCGGGCGTGTCGACGTCGGCCAGCGCCGCCGGGGCGGCCACCGCCGACCACTCCTGCGGTTCGATCCAGCCGACCTCGCCCCGGATGTCCATCGCCTCCACCAGCTTTCGCAGCGAGACCCCGCCGGCGGCCAGGAGCCGGTCGACGCCGGCCAGCGCGTCCGGCCCGTAGCGGGCGCACAGGACCTGCGGATGCCCGCCGGCCCGCGGCACGGCGGTGGCCGGGCCGGCCCGGACGGCCAGCATCCGGAGCAGCTCCACCGTCACGAACGGCATGTCGACCGCCAGCACGATCACCGGGCCGTCGTACCCGCCGGCTCTCAGCGCCGCCGCCCCGGTCGCCACCGCGGCCAGCGGGCCGCTCCCCGGCGGGTCCTCCCGCACAGCGGGCAGCGCCGACCATCCCGGCCCGACCTCCAGCACGGGATCGGCGACGGCGCGGAGCGCGGCCGCGGCCCGGTCGACGAACCGCTGCCCGCCGACCTCGAGGAGCGCCTTGTCCGACCCCATCCGCCGGCTCGCCCCGCCCGTCAGCAGCAGGCCGGCGACCGAATCAGGGCGGATGGACACGCCCCTGTCTAGCAGCGGGCCGCCCTACGCCTCGGCGGCCTTCGGCTCCTCGGGCTCTTCGGGCCCGACGGGCGGGATCCGCCGGGGGTCGAGGCGGCGGAGGGCGTAGGGATGCCGGTACGGCTGCGCCCGGAACGGCGCCTGGTCCCAGGCGCCCCGGACTCCGAACTCAGGATGGTCCCGGTCCATATGGTCCCCGAGGTCGGCCATGGACAGAAACCGGAGCGGGCACTGCGGGCATTGATGGATATTCATCTCTTTTGGTCTTCGCCTCCATCTGCTTTTCAGTGGGTAGTCCTCTCATCCATGTGAACAAGGATATCGAGCCAATTCGTGAACAATGAATGCTGAAATATCCTGTGATGACACTGTTACAAGGAAAGGGCATCCCGTTGGCGTCGTTATCGTCATTGGGGGGTAAAGTGCCAGCATGCCGCTCGCGCACCGCATCCTTCATCCCCAACCCATCCGCGACCTCGACGAGTACCGCCGCAAGGGGGGCGGAGCTGGTCTGGAGGCAGCACTCCAGATCGATCCGTTCGTTCTGATCGATGAGATCGAGGCGTCGGGCCTCCGAGGTCGAGGCGGGGCCGGTTTTCCGGCGGGGCGTAAATGGCGCACCGTTGCTGCCAACCGTTCCACCGAAGAGAGATCCACCGTTGTCGTCAATGGAGCCGAGGGCGAGCCCGGCACGTTCAAGGACCGTACCATCCTCCGGAACAATCCGTATCAGGTGCTCGAAGGGGCGCTCATCGCCGCCCGTGCGGTCGAGGCCGACGAAGTGATTTTCGGTTTGAAAAGGTCATTCACCAGCCAGATCGCCCGGGTGAAGGCGGCCATCGACGAGGCCCGGGCCGCCGGGTGGGCCGACGGTGTGGCCCTCGACATTTTCGAGGGGCCGGCCGAGTACCTCTACGGGGAGGAGACGGCGCTCCTCGAGACGATCGACGGCCGCTATCCGTTCCCCCGCATCGCCCCACCCTTCCGGCGGGGCGTCCACGAGATCGTGGGGGCGCCCTCCGACGTGACGTCGAACAGCGGCCTCTCGGCCCACGTCGAGATGGCCGGGCCGGGCCCGGACGCCATCGCCCCGCCGACGCTGGTCAACAACGTCGAGACCCTGGCCAACGTCCCCCGGATCATCGCCCGGGGCGCGGCCTGGTTCCGGACCGAGGGCACCGAGGCCTCGCCCGGCACCGTCGTCTGCACCGTGTCGGGCCGCACCCGCCGCGCCGGGGTGGGCGAGGTGCTGCTCGGCACGCCGCTGCGGGAGGTCATCGAGCTCATCGGGGGTGGGCCCCGGCCGGGGCGGAGGATCAAGGCCGTGTTGCCGGGCGTGTCGGGCGGCCTGATCCCGGCGTCGCTTCTCGACACCCCGGTCAGCTACGAGGGAATGGCCGGGATCGGCAGCGGGCTGGGCTCGGCGGGATTCATCGTGTTCGACGACACGACCGATCTCGTCGCCCTCGTCGCCGGTGTGTCACGCTTCCTGGCCGTCGAGTCGTGCGGCCCGTGCGTCCCCGGCAAGCAGGACGGGCTCCTCCTGGCCGACCTCCTCGCCCGGCTCAGCCGCTCGGATTCGAAATCCACGGATATGCGGGCCATCGAACTGCGGGTGGGCACCGTGGCCGAGCGCTCCCGGTGCTTCCTCGCCTCGCAGCAGCAGGTCGTGATCCGGAGCCTGCTGGAGC
>JAICYE010000289.1 GCA_025934385.1 Acidimicrobiia bacterium
AAGTCGGCGGCGATCCACAGGCGCTGGCGCCAACGGCCCGGGACGCGCCGCCGCCGCTTCGGCCACCATCTCCGCCCGGGTGGTCACGCCGAGCTTGGCGAAGATCGACAACCCTGGCCGCTCGGTTTAGCGTTCGCCGATCCGAGCAGCCGGAGGCGGGCGAGATGGCTGAGGACGGGCGAACAACGACGGGGTCGATGCTCGGCCGGACGCTCCCGGCGTCGGCGGTGGCCGAGCTGGCGGCGGGCTTCGCCGGCGAGATCGTCCAGCCCGGCGACCCTGACTACGACCGGGCCCGGGCCGTTTTCAACGGCATGATCGACCGCCGACCGGCGCTCATCGCCCGCTGCACCGGTGACGCCGACGTCGTGGCCGCCGTCCGGTTCGCCCGGGCCCAGGAGCTCCTGGTGGCGGTGCGGGCCGGGGGCCACTCGGTTCCCGGCTACGGCGTCTGCGACGGCGGCATCGTCATCGACGTCGCCCCCATGAAGGGCATCTGGGTCGACCCCGACGCCGGCGTCGTCCGGGCCGAGGCCGGGCTCACCTGGGGCGAGTTCGACCGCGAGACGCAGCTCGTCGGGCTGGCCACCACCGGCGGCCGGCGGACGTCGACCGGCGTGGCCGGCCAGACGCTGGGCAGCGGCAGCGGCTGGCTGGAGCGCAAGTTCGGGCTCACCTGCGACAACCTGGTGGCGGCCAAGCTGGTCACTGCCGACGGCGAGATCGTCCGGGCCGACGAGTCGCAGAACGAGGACCTGCTGTGGGGGCTGCGGGGCGGCGGCGGCAATTTCGGGGTGGTGACGGCGCTGCAGCTGCGGCTGCACCCGGTCGGCCCGATGGTGACCGGCGGGATGATGGTCTGGCCCCGGGCCCGGGCCGGCGAGGTGCTGCGCTTCTGGCGCGACCACGTGGAAACCGTCTCGGAGGACTTCGGCAGCGCGCCCGCCTTCCTCACCGCCCCGCCTGCGCCGTTCGTGCCCGAGCACCTTCAGGGCCGGCCGGCCTTCGGGCTCATCGTCTGCTGCGCCGGCTCCCCGGAGGACGGCGAAGCCATGGTCAAGCCGTTCCGGGAGTTCGCCCCCGACGTCGACATGGTGCAGCCGATGCCCTACACGGTGGTCCAGAGCCTCATCGACGAGGCCACACCGCACGGTCTGCACAACTACTGGAAGGCCGAGCACCTCGGTGAACTCAGCGACGGCGCCATCGACGCGATCATCGACGCCGCCGCCGGTATGACGTCGCCGCTCAGCATGGTGCTGTTCGAACCGAAGGGCCGGGCCATCAGCCGGGTCGGCGACGCCGACAGCGCCCTCGGCGGCCGGGACGCCGCCCACACGCTGTACTGCTTCTCGATGTGGACCGACCCGGCCGAGTCCGACACCCACATCGCCTGGACCCGTTCGCTGATGGACACCATGGCGCCGTTCACGGTGCCCGGCGTGTCGCTCAACTTCACCAGCGACCAGCAGGAGTCCAAGGCCAAGGAGTCGTTCGGCTCGGCCGAGACGAACCGCCGCCTCACGGCGCTCAAGGACCGGTGGGACCCGACGAACTTCTTCCGCCTGAACCAGAACATCCGCCCGTCCGCCTCGGGCTGAGGCGGTCCGGTGCACGACGGCGAAGCCGTGCTGGAGGAGGCGGTGGCCGCTTTCCGGGCCGAGCTGGGATCGCGGCTCGTGGCCGCCTTCGCCCTCGGCAGCCTGGCCCACGGCGGGTTCAGCCCGCTGGTGAGCGATGTCGACCTCGGCCTCGTGCTCGCCGACCCTCCGGCCACCGACGATGCCGACCGGCTCGCGGCCGTGGCGGACACGGTGAAGGCGGCCGGTTCGCCGCTCCACCAACGGCTGTCGGTCTTCTGGGGGACGCCGGCCATGCTCCGGGGCGAGATCGTTGGCGGCCGTTTCCCTCCGCTCGATCGGCTCGACCTGCTGGAGAACGGCCGGCTCCTGAGCGGCGACGACGTCCGCACCGGCCTGGCCGTCCCGACGCCCGACGAGCTGCTGGTGGCGGGGGCGGAGTTCGCCCTCGACTTCCTCGGCCCGGGCCACGAGGCGCCGGGCGGGGACCACGCCCTCGGCTCGCTGGCCGCCGCCGGCGAGACGGTCATGGCCGAGGTCCGACACCCCGAACGGCTCGTGGCCGCCGGCCCCCGCCACCTCACGAAGATCGTCCTGTTCCCGGTGCGGTTCCTCTACACCGCCGCCACCGGCCGGGTCGGCACCAACGACGCCGCCGTCGCCCACCATCTCGCCGACGACGCCGCCCCGGCCCACGAGCTCGTGGCCGCCGCCCACCGCTGGCGGACCGACCCGCCCGAGGACCCGGAGGCGGCAACGGCGCGGCTGCGCCGGGAGCTCGTCCCCCTCTATACGCACTACCTCGACGACCACATCACCCGGCTCTCCGCCCTGAAGGAGGAGGATCTGGCGGACGCCTTCCGCCGCTGGCGCGACCGGCTTCTCCCCTAGCTCACTTCCCGCTGCCGGGCTGAGCCGCCGACGGGCCCGGAGGCTCCGGCCCGAGCGGCCTCCGCTCCGGGGCGTACTGCTCCAGGTAGGCGGTGATGGCCCGCTTCCCCTCGCCGAAGAGGGAGTCTTCGGCGCCGGAGCCCCGGCGGTAGGCGCACTCGAAGACGCGGTCGCCGAGCTCGACGGCCAGCTCGGCGACGACCGGGTCGGTCCCGGGCCGCAGGAGGCCGGCCTCGATCATCACCGCGTGCCACTCCGCCGCCAGGCGCCGGCCCCGGGCCCGGACGGCCTCCTCCACCGGCGGGGTGCGCCGCCCTTCGAACCACAGCCGGGCGAAGGCCGGGCGGGACCGGTAGTAGGCCCGGTGGACCTCGAAGGCGAAGTCGACGAAGGCCCCCAGGGTGGCGGTGGTCGCGCCGGCGGTCCTGGCCGCCTCGCTCCTGGCCCGGACGTGCTGATCGAGGGCGTCGAGCTCGCGCTGGAGCACCGCCCCGAGAACGACGTCGCGGTCGGCGAAGAACTGGTACAGCGTGGCCACGGGCACCTCGGCGGCGACGGCGATGGCCCGGGTGGTGGCGGCGTCGACGCCGTCGCGCTCGACGATGGCGGTGGCGGCGGCGAGGATCCGCTCGACCCGGGCCTGGCTGCGGGCCTGGACCGGCAGCCGGCGGGACCCGGGCTTGACGGTGGGCACGCCGCCATTATAAACATGACTCGAGTTCATGTTCATCCTCACCGACCAGGGGGTCGCCATGGTGCGGAGACCGATCGTCGTCCCGGCCCCCGACGTCCGCCTGCGGGGCGCCCCGAAGATGGCGGCGTGGCGGAACCCGACGTTCTGGCTGCTGGCCCTCGACGCCGGGCTGTTCGTCGTCGGCACCGCCGGCTACGCCACCGGCCGGTGGCCGGCCTGGGCCACCATCGCCGCCCACGGGCTGGCCATCTACCTCGGCTTCACCGTGCTCCACGAGAGCGTCCACCGGCTGGCCCATCCCAACCGGTTCGTGAACGACACCGTCGGCTGGCTGACGGGCCTCCCGCTCACGGTCACGCAGCCGACGTTCCGGTTCGTCCACCTCGCCCACCACGCCAAGACCAACGAACCCGGCAATGACCCCGACTTCCTTGTGGGGCAAGGGCCGTGGTGGCGCCGACCCGTCTCCTTCCTGTCACCGCTGTGGGAGTACCGGACGCACTACTACCGCCGCCGGGGGTGGAAGACCCGGGCCGAGCTCGCCGCCCAGGTCGCCCTCGACGCCGTCATCCTGGCGCTGGTGGTCACCGCTGCCGCCACCGGCACGCTCCGGGCCCTGGCGGTCCTCTGGCTTGTCCCGGCGCTGCTGGCCGTCACGTTCCTCACCTACGCCTTCGACTACCTCCCCCACCGGCCCCAGGACTCGACCGAGCGGTACCTCGACACCCGGGCCTACCCCTCGCCCGTCCTCAACGTCGTGCTCCTCGGGCAGAACTACCACCTCGTGCACCACGCCTGGGTCACCGTTCCGTGGTTCCGCTATCAGACCGCCTTCCGGGCCGTCCGGGGCGACCTCGAGGCCGTCGGCGCCCGGGTGCGGCGGGGGGCCCACCGGGAGCCGCTGTCCTCGGAGGGCTTTTCCGGCGGGCGTTCTTGCGCTTTGCTGGGGTGACTCGGA
>JAICYE010000048.1 GCA_025934385.1 Acidimicrobiia bacterium
CCGGCGGGCTCGACTGATGGCGGACGGGCGCCGCTCGGAGAACCGCGACGCCGAACTGCTCCGCTCGGTCTTCGTCGTGCTCTCCGGGGCGCTGGTCTTCGCGGTGGCCGTCGTCCTGCTCTGGAAACTGCGCCGCATCCTCGGGCTGGTGGTCATCGCCGCCTTCTTCGCCGTCATCCTCAATCCACTGGTCGACGCCGTCACCCGCCTGCGGATCCGCCGCGGCATCGCCACCACCATCGTGTTCCTGCTCGGCGTCGGGGCCTTCTCCGGTCTGGCCTACCTCTTCGTCCGGCCCGTCTACGACGCCGGCCAGAGCTTCGCCCGCGACATCCCCGGCTTCGTCGACCGGGCCCAGCACGGCCAGGGCCGGGTCGGCGAGCTCGTCAAGCGGTTCAACCTCGACCAGAAAGTCAAGGAGAACGCCCCCAAGCTGCAGGAAGCGCTGAAGAACGCCGGGGGGCCCGCCGTCCACGCCGCCCAGCGGGTGGCGTCGGGCCTGCTGGCGCTGGTCACGATCCTCGTCCTGACGTTCCTCATGCTGCTCGAGGCGCCGGCCATCATCGGTTCGTCCCTGTCGCTGCTCTCGCCCGAGCGCGCGGTGCAGGTCCGGCGGATCGGGCAGGACGCCGCCCGGGCTGTCACCGGCTACATGGCCGGCAACCTCGTGATCTCGGTCATCGCCGGGATGGTCACGTGGATCTTCCTCACGATCGTCGACGTGCCCTTCGCCGGCGTCCTCGGCCTGTGGGTGGGCTTCGCCGACCTGCTCCCCCTCGTCGGCGCCACCATCGGGGCGATCCCGACGATCGCCATCGCCTTCCTGTCCTCGACCGGCGCCGGCATCGCCGTCGTCGTCATGTACATCGTCTACCAGCAGATCGAGAACCACGTCCTCCAGCCGGTGGTGATGAGCCGAACGGTCCACCTGAACCCGTTGGGCGTGCTCCTCTCCGTCCTCGTCGGCGTGGAGCTGGCCGGCTTCGTCGGGGCGCTGCTGGCCATCCCCGCTGCCGGCGCCATCCAGGTGGTGATCCGGGACCTCTGGGACGATCGCCAGCAGCGGCTCAAGCCCGTCCCCACCGTCGGCGTCGACGAGAACCCGATTCCCGAAGGCGGCCTGACTAGCCTTCCGGAAGCATGAGCGCCACCGACGTCGTCGAGGTCTCCGGCCACATCATCGACTCGCTGATCTTGGCCAAGATCCTCGACGAGATCATCGAAGCCGAGGCCGACTACCGCATCGTCCAGATGGACGTCGGCAAGAGCCCCGCCGACCTGTCCCGGGCCCGCATCGAGGTGACGGCGGCCAACGACGAAGCCCTGGTCGCGCTGCTGGCCCGCCTGCACCCCCACGGCGCCCACCCGGTGACCCAGCCCGACGCCGAGCTCGTGGCGGCCACCATGGACGGCGTCCTGCCGGCCGGCTTCTACTCCACCACCAACCTGCCGACGGCGGTGAAGATCGGGGGCAAGTGGCTCGAGGTCGAGAACCCCGAGATGGACTGCGGTCTCGTGGTCTCGGCCGATCACACCCGGGCCCGCACCGCGCCGATGCACACCGTGCGGATGGGCGACCTCGTCGTGTGCGGGTCGGAGGGCGTGCGGGTGCGGCCGCTGGAGCGGCCCAGCGGGCGGAGCCCGTTCGAGTTCATGGCTTCCGAAGTGTCGTCGGAGAAACCGAAAGCCCTCCTGGTGGCCGAGGTCGCCGAACGGATCCGCCGGGCCCGGGCGGGCGGCGCCAAGCTGCTGGCAGTGTGCGGCCCGGCGGTGATCCACACCGGCGCCGGGCCCGACGTCGCCGATCTCGTCCGGGCGGGCTGGATCGATGTCCTCTTTGCCGGCAACGGGTTCGCCACCCACGACATCGAGTCGAACCTGCTCGGCACGTCGCTCGGCGTCTCGGTGCGGGAAGGCACCGGCGTCGAGGGCGGCCACGCCAACCATCTGCGGGTGATCAACGAGGTGCGGCGCTGGGGCTCGATCCGGGCCGGTGTCGAGCGGGGATTGCTGAAGGGCGGAGTGATGTACGAGTGCGTCGCCCGCGGCGTGCCGTTCGTGCTGGCCGGCTCGATCCGCGACGACGGCCCGCTGCCCGACGTGATCACCGACGTCGTCGCCGCCCAGGACGCAATGCGCGTCTACGTCGGCGAGGTCGGCGTGGCGATGATGCTGGCCTCGACCCTGCACGCCATCGCCGTCGGCAACATGCTGCCGGCCGGTGTGGAGACGTACTGCGTCGACATCAACCAGGCCGTGGTCACCAAGCTGGCCGACCGCGGCAGCCACCAGGCGCTGGGGATCGTGACCGATGTCGGGCTGTTCATCCGCGACCTCGCCGAGCACCTGACCCGTGACTGACGCCGGTCCGGCCCGGAACGCCTGGGGCCACCGCTACCTGGTCTGTCCTCCGAGCCACTTCGGCGTGCTCTACGAGATCAACCCCTGGATGCACAAGGAGGTCCGGGTCGACGTCGACCTCGCCCACCGCCAATGGCACGACATGGTGGCCAACCTCAAGGCGGCCGGGGCGGAGACCCTGGAGATGGAACCGGTGGCCGGGCTGCCCGATCTCGTCTTCACCGCCAACGCCGGTCTGGTGGACGGGCCCCGCTTCGTCGTCAGCCGGTTCCGCCATCAGGAGCGGCGGGGCGAGGCGAAGCACGACGCCGAGTGGTTCGCCGCCCGGGGATCGGAGGTGCTCGAGATCCGGGCCGAGCCGGAGATCTGCTTCGAGGGCGCCGGCGACGCCCTGCCCTTCGGGCGCAGCCTGCTGGCCGGCTACCGCTTCCGGTCGGATTTCAAGGCCCACAGCCTGCTGGCCCAGCTGCTGTCGATCCCGGTGCTGTCGGTGGAGCTGGTCGACGCCCGCTTCTACCACGTGGACCTGACGTTCTGCCCCCTCGATTCCCGGCGGGCGATCGTGAATCCCCATGCCTGGGACCGCTACGGCCGGACGGTGGTCGAACGACTGGTGCCCGAGCCGCTGGTGCTCGAGCTCGACGAGGCCCTGACGTTCTGTGCCAATTCGGTCGTCATCGGCACGAACATGGTGATGCCGAGCTGCCCGCCGAGGGTCGGCCGCATCCTCGAGGGCTGGGGCTTCGACATCTGCGTGTCGCCGGTGACGGAGTTCATGAAGGCCGGCGGCGGCGTCCGCTGCCTGACGCTGGCCCTCGACGTCCGCCTCGGGCGGGATTCGTCCTCCTAGCTGCAGGTTCGCGCTCAACCCGAGGCGCGTTCTGCCGATACCTCATGTAAGGACCCAGAGCAGGACCGACGGCACAGAGCGTCGAAGCATCTGGTGTCCATGCGCCGAGGAGGGTGCATCGCGATGGCATCGGGTCAGACGAGATCCAATCTGCCTCGTCAGGACGCAGAGGCCCTGGCCGAGGAGGACGCCGCCAAGGCGGCCGACGCCGCAGCGGCGAAGTCCCCCGCCCGCAACGAGGTCGCCGAGGACGCCGACGAGCTGCTCGACGAGATCGACGCCCTGCTCGAGGAGCAGAGCGTCCTCACCAATTTCCGCCAGAAGGGCGGGCAGTGAACTACCTGAGCCCTTCCTCCGACGGCGGGATCAACCTCCAGGCGACGCTGTCCGCCTCGTCGGCCATGAGCACGCCCGAGGGCGCGCCGCTGCCGCATCACCCGATCACCTGTACCGGCACGCTGATCTTCGACGAGGACGGGACGTTCGGCTGCGAGCACGTCGCCGTCCCGCCCGGCGACGTCCGCACGCAGTACTGCATCGACCACAGCATCGCCCTGCTCCTGATCGAGCTCTCCCGCTCGCTGTAGCTGTCACACCCAACCGATAGGTTTCCGGGGTAGCCGTCGAGGTCGCCCCGGCACCGGGCCCTCCCAACGTGATCCATCACCTCGGGAGGCCCGATGTTGGCTTCGGTGCGCAGCGCGATGTTGTTCGGCGTGGAAGGCCTGACCCTCGATGTCCAGGTCCACGTCTCGACGGGGTTGCCGTCGTACACGTTCGTCGGCCTACCTGACGCCGCGGTGCGGGAGTCGCGCGACCGGGTGCGGGCCGCGCTCCTGTCCTCCGGCCTGACCTGGCCGCTCAGGAGGGTGACCGTCAACCTCGCGCCGAGCGGGGTCCGCAAATCGGGGCCCGGCCTCGATCTCCCCTTCGCTCTCGGCCTGATGATGGCGAGTGAGGAGCTGCCGGCCGGCGTCCTCGACGGAGTCGGGGTGATCGGCGAGTTGGGCCTGGACGGCTCCCTCCGACCGGTTCCCGGGGTCCTGGCCATGGCCGACGTCCTGCGCCGCTCCGGGGCCAACGCCGTGCTCGTACCGGCGGGCAATGCCTTGGAGGCGGCCCTCGTCCGAGAAGTGCGCGTCCTCGCCGCCACATCCCTGATCGAAGCCCGCGACGCCCTCAAGGGCGAAGGGGATTGGGCGCAACCGGTGCCCCCGCTCGAGACGGGCGACGACCCGGCTGTCGGGGACGACGATGCCGGGCCCGACCTCGCCGTGGTCCGGGGCTTGCCCAGTGGTCGGCGGGCATTGGAGGTGGCGGCCGCCGGTGGCCATCACCTCCTCATGGTCGGGAGGCCCGGCGCCGGCAAGACGCTGCTGGCCCGGTGCCTCCCTTCGATCCTCCCGCCGCTGGATCCCGAAGAAGCCCTCGAGGTCACCAGGATCCAGTCGGCGGCCGGTCAATCCATCGGGGGCCGCCTCGTCGTGGCACGGCCCTTTCGGGCTCCCCACCACACAGCGTCGGCGGCGGCTCTCGTCGGTGGTGGCAGCGGCCGGCCGCGGCTCGGAGAAGTCACGCTGGCCCATCGGGGAATTCTCTTCATGGACGAGCTCGCCGAGTTCTCTCCGACCGTGCTCGACGCTCTCCGCCAACCACTCGAAGACCGGGTCGTGCGCATCTCCCGCCAGGGCGCCGCGGTCACCTTCCCCGCCGACTACCTCCTTGTCGCCGCGTCGAACCCCTGTCCGTGCGGCCTCGGCCCCCCCGACTGTCTGTGCTCCGAGGCCAACCGGGCCCGGTACCGGCGACGGCTCTCTGCCCCGCTGGTCGACCGGTTCGATCTCCGGGTGGCGCTGGGGGCGGCCGCGCCCGGCGCCCCCCTCGGTGAAGGGTCAGCTGTGGTCCGGGCCCGTGTCGCGGAGGCGGTGGCCCGTCAACGTTCCCGCTACCGCGGGCGGCGGTGGCTCCGGAACGCCCGGGTTCCGGCCGGAGCGCTGGGCCGGGCGATCCCGCTTGACAGTGCCGCGGACGACGCGCTCCGACAGGTGGCCGAGCGGCGGAGCTGGAGCGGGCGGGGCATGGCGGCCGTCCACCGGGTGGCCCGCACACTGGCGGATCTCGACGGGCAAAGCGACCTGACCCCGGCCCACATCCTCCTCGCCTCCGGTATGCGGGAGGAAGTGCTGTGAAGCTCGACGTGGCGGTCTTCGCCCGTATGCCTGGCGTGAAGCCTGGAGAGGCCGAAGCCATGGCCGCCCGAGCGGCCCGCCGGGGCACGCTGGTGCTCGCACGGCACGACGTCCGGTTCCCCATACCCGACGGCCTTCCCCATGCGCCGGCCGTGCTCCTCGTCGAAGGGAGCCGGCCGGAGGTTCTCAGGGCACCCCGCGTGGCGATCGTCGGTACGAGATCGGCCTCTGTCCATGGGCTCGCCGACGCCTGGGAGCTCGGGGCCTTTCTCGGAGCGGCGGGCGTGTCGGTCGTTTCGGGCTTGGCCATCGGGGTCGACGGGGCGGCTCATCACGGCGCGCTGCAGGCGGCGGAGGCCGCCGAGCACCGCGACGGTGGAGTCGTCGCCGGGCCGATCGGCGTGGTCGCCACCGGGCTCGATGTCGTGTATCCACGGCGGCACCGGGTGCTGTTCGAACGGGTACGGCGATACGGGGTGCTGGTCGGAGAGCAGCCGTTCGGGACTCCACCGGAGCGGGGTCGGTTCCCGGTCCGCAACCGCATCATCGCCGGGCTGGCCGATGTCGTCGTGGTGGTCGAGGCGACGCTCAAGGGGGGGTCCCGCATCACCGCCGAACGGGCGCTCGACTACGGGCGGCCGGTGCTGGCCGTGCCGGGCTCCCGGCGGAACCCGGCGGCGGCCGGGTGCAACGCCCTGCTGGCCGACGGGGCGCAACCGCTCCTCGACCCGACCGACGTGCTCGTGGCGCTGGGTCTCACGGCCGGCGGCCAGCGGCTGTGGGGCACTGCGCCGAAGCCCGGCAACGGGCCGGCGCCCAGCGCCAACGGCGCCGCCGTCCTCGAGGCCCTGGGCGGCGAGGCCGCCCACCCCGACCAGCTCGCCAGCCGGACCGGCCTCGACCCCGGCCGGGTCGCCCTGGCCGTCGAGGAACTCGTGGCCCTCGGCCGGGCGACCCGCGACCGCGGCTTCGTCTGGGCGAGATGACCCCGATCGCTTGGGACCGTATTCCCGCGGAGGTCCTCGCCATGGTCGATCGTGTCGATCTACTGATCGCAGTCGCTGGCATTGTCGTGAGCGTCCTCGGGTCGTCGACCGCCCTCTCGATGGCCGTGTCGAAAAAGCCGGACAGGGAGGACCTCGCCCGCGTCGAAGGCAAACTTGATGCCCTCATCATGCGGTTCGTTCCGAGCCACATAACGAACACCGATCAGTAGCGCGACCCCAGGGCGGAGCGACGACCGCCGGACGGGCTAGAAGGCCGCTTCGATCACCTCGACGTCAGGGGCGGCTCCTGCCCGCAGCCTGACGCAGGCGACGTCGAAGCGGAGGTCGGCGAAGCCCCGCCCGCCGGAGGGCTGCTCGGCCAGCCACCGCGTGGCCAGCCGCCGGAGCCGGCGCTGCTTGTCGGCCGTGACAGCCTCGACCGGCATGCCGAAGGCCGAACCCCTCCGGGTCTTGACCTCACAGAAGACGACGCCGCGGCCCCGGGCCACGACGAGGTCGATCTCGCCTTCCCGGCAGCGCCAGTTGCGACCCAGCACGGTGTAGCCCCGGCCCGTGTACCAGGCGACGGCGAGCTCCTCGCCCCGGGCGCCGAGGTCGATCCGCCGCCGGTCGACCGGCGGCATCAGATCTCCTTGCCGGCCAGCTCCTCGACGTTGACGTCCTTGAAGGTCACCACGTGGACGTCGGAGACGAAGCGGGCGGGGCGGTACATGTCCCACACCCAGGCGTCGTGGAGGTGGACGTCGAAATAGACCCGCCCCCCTTCGTTCCTGACCTCCATCTTCACGTCGTTGGCCAGGTAGAAGCGGCGTTCCGTCTCGACGACGTACGAGAACATCGGCAGGACGTCCCGATACTCCTTGTAGAGCTGGAGTTCGATCTCGGTCTCGTACCGCTCGAGGTCTTCCGCGCTCACCGACGCCTCCCGTTCCTGGTCAGAGTGTAGAAGAACCGACCCGTTGCGGCACCGGAGCCGGGGAGCAAACGGCCCCGAACCTCCCCGCCGCCGGACATGACGTCACAGGAACCCCAGCCGGGTGACCGGCCAGATCCGCAGGATCGCCCGGCCGACGATCTTCGACTCCTTGATCGGCCCGAAGACGCGCGAGTCCGACGACCGGTTGCGGTTGTCGCCCATGACCCACAGCTGGCCCTTCGGGATCGTCTTCGGCGGGAAGTCGCCCACCGGTGGCTCGGCCAGATAGGGCTCGACGAGTTGCCGGCCGTTGATGAAGATCTTCCCGTCCTTTCCCTCGACCGTTTCCCCCGGCAACCCGATCACCCGCTTGATGAAGTCCTCGGTCGAGGGCTGGCGCAGCCCGACGCTCTCCAGGACGGTGTGGATCACACGCTCGGGGAGCGGATCACTCTTGGCCTGCGTCTCGAACGGGGACGTGAACACGACGACGTCGCCCCGGTGCGGCTCGTGGAGGTGGTAGGCGATCCGGGAGACGAGCACCCGGTCGCCGACCTCGAGCGTGTGGACCATCGATTCCGACGGGATGAAGAAGGCCTGGGCGACGAACGTCTTCACCAGGAAGGCGATGACGAAGGCCACCGCCAGCAGGAGCGGCAGCTCCCCGAGCAGCGAACGGGGCTTCGGCGGCGGTTCCTCCACCGGCGCGGGCCCGCCCTCCCCGGGGATGACGGCCGGCCAGCGGGACCACGGACGGCGCGGATGAGCGGCCGGCGTGCTGGCCGGGCCCTCCCCCGGGTCGGATCCGTCCTGAGCCACCGACCCGTCGGCCTCCACTTCGAGACCCCGGTCGGTCAGAACCGCTTCTCCTTGACCTTGGCCGCCTTCCCCACCCGGCCCCGGAGGTAGTAGAGCTTCGCTCGCCGGACGTCGCCCCGGGTGAGGACTTCGACCCGGGCGAGGATCGGCGAGTGAACCGGGAAGGTCCGCTCGACGCCCACCCCGAAGCTCACCTTCCGCACGGTGAAGGTCTCCCGCAGCCCGCTGCCCTGGCGTCGGATCACCACGCCCTGGAAGATCTGCACCCGTTCCCGGTTGCCCTCGACGACCCGGACATGGACCTTCAGCGTGTCGCCAGGACCGAAGTCGGGGATGTCGTCACGGAGGGAGGCGCGGTCGACGAGGTCGGTGCGTTGCATGGTGAGGCTCCTGCCCGGGAACTGAGGGACGGCGTACGGAGGGGAACA
This sequence comes from Acidimicrobiia bacterium, assembly GCA_025934385.1. Next base: position 8,571 of record JAICYE010000048.1, read on the forward strand.
CCCCAGTGTATAGCTACTGCGAGGCGTCTTCCTCCAGCAGGGCCCGCTCGGCGTCCGAGAGGCTCCGCCGCTCCAGAAGGTCGGGCCGGCGATCCCGGGTCCGCCGGAGGGCCTCGGCGTGGCGCCATCGGGCGACCCGGGCGTGGTCGCCGGAGCGCAGCACGGCCGGCACCTCCCAGCCCCGGAACTCGGCCGGACGGGTGTACTGCGGGTACTCCACCAGCCCGTCGGCGAACGACTCCTCCCCGGCCGACGCCTCGTTGCCCATGACCTCCGGCAACAGGCGGGCCACGGCCTCGACCACCACGAGGGCGCCCGCCTCCCCGCCGGCGAGGACGTAGTCGCCGACCGACAGCTCGCCGTCACAGAGGTGGTCGGCCACCCGCTGGTCGACGCCCTCGTAGCGACCGCAGAGGAGGGAGAAGCCGGAGGTTCCGGCCAGTTCGCCGGCCATCGCCTGGTCGAACGGCCGCCCGGCGGCCGAGAGCAGGAACAGCGGCCGGGGCGGCCCGACCGCCTCGACGGCGGCGAAGAGCGGCTCGGGCATCATCACCATGCCCGCCCCGCCGCCGAAGGGGGTGTCGTCGACCGTGCGATGGCGGTCGGTCGTCCACTCCCGGGGATCGTGGAGGCGCACTTCGAGCAGGCCCCGCTCCCGGGCCCGTCCGAGCAGCGAGGCCGACAGCGGCCCGTCGAAGAAGCCGGGGAACAGCGTGAAGACGTCGACCCGCACGGCGCCCGTCCGACCCCGATCGCTCAGTCGAGCAGCCCGGCCGGCGGGTCGATCACGACCCGCCCGGCGGCCGCCTCGACCACGAAGACCATCGGCACCAGCCCCCCGTCTTCCAGCACCAGCAGGTCGGAGGCCGGGTTGGCCTCGACCGCCGCCACCCGGCCGAGCACCCGGCCGGTGGGGTCGAGGAGCTCCGAGCCGACGAGCTCGTGGACCCACAGCTCCCCGCCGTCGCCGGCGTCGTCGAAGGCCAGGGGATCGCCGGTCAACACCGTCCCCCGCAGGCGCTCGGCTTCGTTGCGGTCGTCGACGCCCTCGAAGGTGACGATCCACCGGGGCCGGGCCACGCGACCGGCGGCGTCGGGGCCGCCCTGAGGCGTCGCCCGTCGGACGGGCAGCGCCCTCTCACCCGGGCCGGCGTAGAGGACGGACCCGGGACTGAACCGCTCGGGCCGGTTGCTCACCGCCTCGACGACCACCTCGCCCCGGATCCCGTGGGCCTTGACGATGCGGCCGACCTCGAGCCGATCCCCGGCGGCCACGCTCCGGGCCGGTCAGTCGACGATGTCGAGGCTCGCCCGCACGCCTTCCCGGGTGCCGGCGGCGGCCACGACCTGGCGGAGGGCCTGGGCGACGCGGCCCCGGCGGCCGATCACCTTGCCCATGTCGGACGGCGACACGTGGAGGCGGAGCTCCACCTCGCCGCCGCGCCGCTCCGACATCTCGACGAACACCCCGTCGGGGTCGTCGACGATGTTGCGGGCGACGTACTCCAGCACGCCCTTGGGGACGCCGCCGACGATGCGGTTGCCCTCGGCTCCGACCTCGTCGTCGTCCTCCTCCTCCATCGAGAGGTCGAGGTCGTCCTCGTCGTCGAACTC
>JAICYE010000014.1 GCA_025934385.1 Acidimicrobiia bacterium
CGTTGTCGACCTTGCGGGCCGTGTCGAGCAGCCCGGCCAGCGAGGCGTTGATCGCCTTGGCGGTGGCGTTGAGAGCGCCGGTGGTGGCCCCGACGGCCTTCGTCGTGCCGTCGACGTCGGCCGAGCTGGCGGCGATCTTCTTGGTCGTCGAGTTGATGGAGGCGGCGGTGGCACTCATTCCGTTGGCCGTCGCCAGCAACCGGGCCACGGTGGCGTTGATCGTGCCGGTCGAGGCGTCGAGCGAGCCCGACAGGGCGTCGAGCGCCTTGGCCTGGTCGACCATGGCGGAGAGATCGCCGGCCAGCGGCTGCGTCGAGGCCAGGATCGACGCCGCCGTCTCGTTGGTGCGGTTCAGCTGGACGACGGAATCGGTGGCCTCGTTGATGCCCTGGCCGGTGCGGGCGATGGCCTTGGCCTTCAGGTTGATGCGATCGGTGGCCCGCATCGTGCGGGCCAGGAGCAGCGTCACGATTCCGAGGGCCACCAGCACGGCGACCAGGACGACGACGTTGAGCAGGCCCTCTCGGCCCTTCCTCTCCACAGCCCACCCCCTGAGCGGCGTCGCGCCCACGCACGAGCCGGCGGCACGACGCTACCCCGGGGTAGGGGTCACTGAGGGCGGGATCGCGCCATCCCCGCCCGCTCACCCCGCACGACGAACTTCGTGGCCATCTTGCGGCTGGCCTCGTCGATCATCTCATCGCCGAACATCACCGCCCCGAGGCGGTCGCCTTCGGTGGCCTTCTGGTAGGCGTCGAGGATGTCCCAGGCCTTGTCGAACTGTTCCTGGGTCGGGGTGAAGACCTCGTTGCACACCGTGACCTGGTCGGGATGGAGCACCCACTTGCCGTCGTAGCCGAGGATCCGGGTGCGGCGGGCGAAGTCGCGGAAGCCGTCGGTGTCGCGGATGCGGAGGTAGGGCCCGTCGATGACCTGGAGGCCGTTGGCCCGTCCGGCCATGAGGATCTTGGAGAACACGTAGTGGAAGTGGTCGCCGGGGTACTCGGGGATCTGCACGCCGCCGGTGAGGACGGGCATCTCCATCGAGGCGGCGAAGTCGGCCGGGCCGAAGATGATCGTCTCCAGCCGGGGCGAGGCGGCGCAGATCTCCTCGACGTTGATGAGTCCTCGGGTCGTCTCGATCTGGGCCTCGATACCGACCTTGGACTGCCGGCCGGTGGTGGCCTCGATCTGGGTCAGCAGCATGTCGAGGGCCTGCACCTCGGAGGCGCTCTGGACCTTCGGCAGCATGATCTCGTCGAGACGCTCGGAGGCGTTCTCCACGACGTAGATCACGTCGCGGTAGGTCCACTTGGTGTCCCAGGCGTTGACCCGGACGCAGAGCACCTTGTCGCCCCAGTCACCCTCGTTGATCGCCTTGACGGCGTTCTCCCGGGCGGCCTCCTTCTCCAGCGGCGCCACGGAGTCCTCCAGGTCGAGGAAGACCATGTCGGCGGCCAGCCCCTGGGCCTTGCCGAGCATCTTCTCGCTGGAGGCGGGGACGGCCAGGCAGGAGCGGCGGGGCAGGGTGCGGCTGCGTTCGGACATGTTTTCCACGGTATCCGGCGCCATCGGCTAGGAAGGCATCGTGGACAGCGACGTCTGCGTCGTTGGTGGCGGGCCGGCCGGGATGATGCTGGCGGTGCTCCTCCTGCGGGCCGGCCTGCGGGTCACGGTGCTGGAGAAGCACGGCGACTTCCTGCGGGACTTCCGGGGCGACACCATCCACGCCTCCACGCTGAACCTGATGGACGAGCTCGGCTGGGGCGAGGAGTTCCTCCGGCTCCCCCACCAGAAGGCCCGGCGCCTGTCGGGCGTGTTCGGGGAGCAGGAGTACACCTTCGGCGACTGCGGCCGCCTGCCCGGCCGGCACCGGTACATCGCCCTCATGCCGCAGTGGGACTTCCTCGACTTCCTGGCGGGGAAAGCGGAGGCGAACGACGGGTTCACGCTGCTGCGCTCCACCGCGGTGGACGGGCTGCTCCGCTCGGCCGGCGGCTCCTCGGGGCGCGTCGCGGGCGTGACCGCCGCCGGGCCGGACGGGCCGGTCGAGGTCCGGGCCCGGCTCGTCGTGGCCTGCGACGGGCGACACTCCGACGTCCGCCGGCTGCTGGGCTTACGGCCACGGGAGTACGGCGTGCCGATGGACGTGCTGTGGTTCCGCCTCCCCCGCCAGCCGTCCGACCCGGACGGCGTGTCGTTCATCGTCGGTCCCGGCATCGGCCTCGTGCTCATCGACCGGGGCGACTACTTCCAGATCGCCTACGTGATCCCGAAGGGCGGGTTCGAGCGGGTCCGGGCGGCCGGCCTCGAGGCCCTGGTCGACAACGTCGGCAAGCTGGCGCCGTCGCTGGCCGGGCGCGGCACTGCTCCTTCCCGGGCTGGCCTCGAGTCGTGGGACGACGTGAGCCAGCTGACCGTGGTCATCAACCGGCTGCGGCGCTGGGACCGCGACGGCGTCCTGCTGATCGGCGACGCCGCCCACGCCATGTCACCGATGGGCGGCGTCGGCGTGAACCTGGCCGTGCAGGACGCCGTGGCCGCCGCCCGGATCCTGTCACCACACCTGCGGGCCGCCCGGGACGGCGGCGTCATCCCCGGCGCGATGTTCCGGTCGCTGGACAGCCAACTGGCCCGGGTGCAGCTCCGCCGCTGGTATCCGACGGTGGCCACCCAGCTGCTGCAGCGGGCCCTCGGCCGGGGCGTGGTGGCCCGGGTGCTGCAGTCCGATCAACCCCTGCCCGTCCCCGCCTTCGTGAAACTGGCCGCCCGCTTCCCCGTCCTCCAGGGTCTCCCGGCGAGAGCCGTGGCCATCGGCTTCCGGCCCGAGCACATAGGCGGCGGTTAGCGCGAACCTATCGCGCCAACCGCCGCACAAGTCCGGGGTGGAGGGGCGAAATTCGCAGGCGGCAGGAACAGGGGACGGACCACACTTCGGGTTCATGCCGCCGACCAGAAGCTCGAGCCAGAAGAGTCCTATCGGGAGCAAGCTGGACGCCGAACTCGGCCGGACAGCCGCCCGGCAGTGGAGTGTCGTGACCGGAACTCAGGCCCGCGCGGCAGGCCTCAGTCAGCACCAGATCGACCATCGGGTCCGGACGAAGCGCTGGCGCCGAGCCGCCCGCGACGTGTTCGTCCTGGCCGGCAGCGGCGACACCTGGCAGCAACGGGCGATGATCGCCTGCCTGGCCGGCCCGCCCGGCACGATCACCTCCCACCTCACCGCCGCCGCGGTCTACGGGCTGGCCCGGCCGCCCGGGGCACCGCAGGTCACGATTCCCCGCAACGCCAAAGGCGGACGCCTGCAGGGGGTACGGGTCCGGAGGGCGGACGTCGGTGCGGGCGCCAGGGCGGTCAAGGACCGCCTTCCCTGCACCACGCCCGTGCGGACGGTCATCGATTGCGCCGAGGTCCTCGAGGGCGATGCGCTGTGGAACCTGGTCGACAGCGCGCTGTGCCGCAAGCACATGCAGCCCAACCGGCTGATCCTGGCGGCCGAGGCGGCTCGGAGGGGCGCCCGCGGTTCACGGCGGGCGGCGCTGGGCCGGTTGCTCGAGGCGCTCGAGGTGTGGCGGTCGGGGGCGCCGCCGGGGAGTCCGCCCGAGGCACTGCTGCAGCGGCGCCTGAAGGAGTGGGGGTTCCCGGCGGCCCAGCGGCAGGTAGAGGTGTACGGCCCGGACGGGAAGTTCCTGGCCCGGGCCGACCTCGGCATCGTCGAGTGGAAGGTGCTGCTGGAGTACGACAGCGACGAGCACCATGGGCCGCGGTGCTGGATCGCCGACGGGGAGCGGCTCGACAGGGTCGAGCAGGAGACCGGATGGCGGATGGTGTCGGTCGACCGGTTCGACCTCCGGCCGTCCAACGACAACCTGAGGGACAGGCTGGAACGGCTCCGCCCGGCCGGCGGTGAGCCGCTAGCCGCCTGAGCGGCCACGGCGGTAGCGGGCGGCCACGGCGACGATGTCCTCGTCGGCGGCGCCGGTGTCGGCCGCCCGGCGGTAGAGCGCCTCGACCAGCTCGGCCCGTGGGAGCTCGACGCCGGTCGCCCGGGCGGCGCCGGCGGCGAGGCCGGCGTCCTTGGCGCCGGCGGCCACGACCTCGTCGACCCTGCCCGGCGACCGGTTCCACACCACGACGGAGTACCCCCCGGCGAGCAGTCGCCGGGCCACGGCCCGCCCCATGCGCCCCATCCCGAGCATGGCGATGTCCATGGCGCCTCCTCTCCCCCGCCGGAGCGGCTTCCAGCCCGACGGTAGTGTGGGGAGCGTGGAACTGGAGAAGCTGGGTGACGGCATCTGGGGCTGGCTGCAGCCGGGCGGGGGTTCGGGCATCAGCAACGCCGGGGTGGTGGCCGACGACGACGGGCTGACGGTCATCGACTGCCTCATGGTCCGGTCGCAGTGGGAGCCGTTCGCCGCCGCCGTGGCCGGGCTCGGCCCGCCCGTCCGCCGGCTGGTGCTGACCCACGCCCACATCGACCACGTCGGCGGCACGAAGGCTTTCCCGCTGGCTTCGGTACTGGCCACGCCGGCCACCAGCGCCCTGCTCGACCAGCCGCTGATGACCGACGCCTACAAGACGTTCATGCCCGCCTTCGCCGAGGAGTTCGACGACCTGGCCGAGCTCGGCACCCGGCCGGTCACCCACGAGGTGACCGACGGCGCCCCGATCGGCACGAGGCTGGAGCTCATCCCGGCGGCCGGCCACACCGCCGGCGACCTCATGGTGCTGGTCGACGACTCGATCCTCTTCGCCGGCGACGTCTGCTTCTTCGGCGTGACCCCGCTGGCCTTCCAGGGCGACCCCGCCGCCTGGGTCGAGGTCCTGGCGCTGGTGCCCGACCTGGCGGCGACGATCGTCCCCGGCCACGGCCCGATCGGCGGCCCGGCCGAGGTCGAGGCGCTGCGCGACTACCTGACCGCCTGCGTGACCGGCGCGATCCCGCCCGGACCGTGGGACTCCTGGATCGAGCGGGAGCGCGACGAGGTCTACGTCGAGCGGGCGGTCATGCTGGCCGCCGGCGAACCTCCGAGCTCGATGCCGCCGTCGATGCTGCGGCTGATCGGTATGGGCTAGACCGGTTCGGGGACCGGGCCGGTCTCGTCGAGTGGGAGGCGCACGACCACGCTCGCCCCGCCGAGGGGCGGGCCGTTGGCGGCCGAGATCGTGCCGCCGTGGGCCCGGACGATGGCGGCGGCGATGGCCAGTCCCAGCCCGGCGCCGGCCCCGGCCTCGTGGCTGCGGGCCGCTTCCGCCCGGGTGAAGCGGTCGAAGGCCACCGGCAGCAGCGCCGGCGGGAAGCCCGGTCCGTCGTCGGCCACGGTGAGGACGACGTCGTCGCCCTCCGGGCGTACCCGCACCTGCACCCGCCGGCGGGCGAAGCGCCGGGCGTTGCCGACCAGGTTGGTGACGACCTGCTCGAGCCGGGCGGGGTCCACGACGGCCAGCGTGGCCGGCCCGTCCACCGCCACCGGCACCGCCGGCCATGACCGGCCGCCGGCCCCGTTCAGGCCTCGCCGGGCCGCCTGCTCGGCCAGCGCCCGCACGTCGACCGGACGCCGCCGCAGCGGCAGCCGCCCGGCCGAGGCCCGGGCCAGCACGAGCAGGTCCTCGGCCAGATGGGCCAGGCGCTCGGCCTCCTCCAGGGCGCTGCGCAGCGACCGCTCCAGCGCCTCCTTGTCGCCCGGCTCCAGCAGCGCCACCTCGAGCTCGGCCCGGAGCACGGCGATCGGCGTGCGGAGCTCGTGGCTGGCGTCGTCGAGGAACATCCGCTCCCGGGCGAAGGCGGCCTCGATGCGGTCGAGCATGGCGTTGAGGGTCCGCCCGAGCTGGGCGATCTCGTCCTCGCCCTCGGGGTGGGGCAGCCGCCGCCCCGCCTGGGCCAGCGAGATGGCGTCGGCCTCCTGGCTCATCCGGCGGACGGGCCGCAGCGCCGCCCCGGCCAGCAGCCATCCGCCGGCCGACAGGATGGCGCCCAGGAGCGGGCTCAGGATGGCCAGGATCAGCGCCAGGCGCTCCCGGCCCCGGAACACCGCCACGGTGGAGGCGCCGACGACGACCACCAGCGTCCGGCCGCCGGTCTCCACCGGGTGGGCCAGCAGCCGGGCCCGCCGGCCGAGGGCCGGCGTGTGGGGGATGCGCCGGTCGATGAACAGGTTGTGGCGCGACGCCCTGGCCACTTCGGCGGCGGACAGTGCCGGCGGCGCTGGCGCCGACGAGTCGATGACGGTGGCGCCGGGGCCGAGGATCTGGGCGAACGCCTCCTCCTGGCGGATGGCGACCCGCCCGGCGTCGATGTCGCCCTCGATGTCGGTGGCCCGGGCCTCGAGGCCGCTGTTGATCGTGCGCTGCAGCTCGCCGTTGAGGTCGAGGTAGATGAGGATCCCGGCCAGGACGAGGACAATGGCGCTGCCGGCCGTGAACAGCAGCGCGAGCCGGCCCCGCAGCGAGACCGGGGCGAACCGGCGGCGGCTCAGGTCGTCCCTCCCGCCGGGCCCGGGGGTTCGGGGGTGTCCCCCGGAGGCGAAGGTTCTCCGGGCTCGGCCCGCAGCCGGTAGCCGGCGCCCCGGACCGTCTCGATGGTGTCGAGGCCGAACGGGCGGTCGATGCGCTCCCGCAGCGTGCGGACGTAGACGTCGACGAGGTTCGACGTGCCCTCGTAGGCGAAGTCCCACACGTGCTCGAGGAGGTCGGCCCGGGACAGGACCTCGCCGGGCCGGCGCATGAACTGCTCGAGGATGGCGAACTGCTTGGCCGACAAGGAGATCTCGACCTCGCCCCGGCGGACCTGGCGGGTGGCCGGGTCGAGGACGAGGTCGCCGACCATCAACACGGTCGGCCGGGCGCCGAGGTCGCGCCGGGTCAACGCCCGCAGCCGGGCGAACAGCTCCGAGAAGGCGAACGGCTTCGTGAGATAGTCGTCGGCGCCGGCGTCGAGGCCCAGCACCCGGTCGTCGACGCCGTCGCGGGCGGTGAGGAGCAGCACCGGCGTCCACCGGCCCTCGGAGCGGAGCGTGCGGCAGACCTCGAACCCGTCGGGCTCGGGGATCATGGCGTCGAGGACGATGGCGTCGAAGGCGAACTCCCGGGCCGCCCACAGCGCCTCACCGCCGTCCCCGGCGAGGTCGACCGCGTAGCCCTCGTGCTCCAGGCCCCGCTTGATCAGCTCCGCCATCTTCGCCTCGTCCTCGACGACGAGCACCCGCATGGCGACGAATCTAAAACTGCTGGCCCAGCGCGGCCATCTCGGCCGCCTCGTGGGCCACGAGCCGCTCGACCCGGGGGCGGAGCTGGGTGAGCGGCCGATCGTCGGCGAGGCCGACCACGTCGCCGAAGCCGTCCGCGTCGGGGAAGGCGGTGGTCAGCTGCTCGACGTCGCCGATGAGGGCGAAGGCCTCGTCAGCCAGGGCGGCGCCGACGTGGGGGGCGCACCGCAGCCGCAAGGGCCGCATGGCCCGGTAGTGGCGGGAGAGTTCCTCGAGGAGGCGCTCGGCCAGGGCCGCGGCCTGCTTCCGCTCCCCGAACCGGACGGCGCAGTCGACCATCCAGGCCAGGTCGGCCAGCTCCTCGGGGCCGGCCCCGGTCGGTTGGGGCTCCGCCATCGCTCGCTTCTCCTCTCGCCGTTGACCCGCGTTCAGCCTGACGCCGAAGCCATGAACCGGCGATGAATCAAGCTCCGTCAGGGCAGGAGTCGGAAGCCGAGCCCGTGGACGGTCTGGACGTACCGCGGCTGGCGCGGCGTGTCACCCAGCTTGCGGCGCAGCGAGGACATGTGGACGTCGAGGGACCGGTTGACCGGCCACAGGCCCGTCCCCCACACCTCCTCGGCCAGCTCCTCCCGCCGCACGAGAACGCCGGGCCGGCGGGCCAGCGCCACCAGCAGACCGAGTTCCTTGGTCGTCAGGTCGACCGGCTGGCCCTGGCGGCGGGCCTCGTAGCGCTCGACGTCGACCTCGAGGTCGCCGGCCCGCACGACGCTGCCGTTGCGGGGCTTCGTCCGTCGCAGCACCGACCGGCACCGGGCGACCAGCTCCCGGGCGCCGAAGGGCTTGGTGATGTAGTCGTCGGCGCCCATCTCGAGGGCGGCCACCCGGTCGGCCTCGTCGGCCCGGCCGGAGATCACCACGAGGCCGACCTGACCGGCCAGCCGGGGGCAGAGGTCGAGCCCGTCACCGTCGGGGAGCGACAGGTCGAGGAGGACGAGATCGGCAGAGGCGGCCCGGTCGAGGGCGGCCGCCCGGGTGCCGACCCGCTCGGTCTCGAAACCGTGGCGGCGGAGGCCGTCGTCCAGCGCCTCGGCCAGATCGGGCTCGTCCTCGACGATCAGTACTCGGTGCACGGTACCGAGTATCCAAAGATCTCGATGTAAGGACGATGAAGTCCTGAGAAGAACTTCGGTTTCAGGTCGCTCAGGCCGCCGTGTCGGTCTTGGGAGCGAGCATGCGGCCGATGAGGGGCAGCTCCACGAACGACTCCGCCTTGGCCACCGCCCAGGCCGCCGGCAGCATGTTGCCCGGCGACTCGTAGACGGCGTAGCGGGGGCGCCAGTCGGGGTCGTACTTGGCGTTGAAGTGCCACAGCGACTCGATCTGCATCGTCCCCGACATCTTCTGCAGCAGCCAGCGCTCGATCCGCTGGCTGACGCCGTCGCCGGTCTCGCCGGCCAGGACGGCCCGCAGCGTGGCGAAGTTGAGCGTGAGGCCCCGGTAGCCCTGCTCCTTCAGGTGGAAGACGGTCTCGATGAGCACGAAGTCGAGGAGCCCGTTGGGGTGCTCGCCGACGCTGCGCCGCATGAGGTCGAGGGAGAACCCGCCGATGCCCCGGGCGGGGACGAACTGGCAGAAGGCCACCGCCTTGCCGTCGGCGTCCTTGCAGACCGACAGCACGAGGCCGGTGTCGTCGGGGTCGAAGACCCGCCCCAGCGTCATCGAAAAGCCGCGCTCGGCCTCGCCGCGGCGGCTCTCCAGCGACAGCGCCCGCAGCTCGTCGGCCAGCACCGGGTCGATCCGGGCCGGGTCGTGGAACGCCACGGTGTAGCCGCCCCGCTTGACCCGGTTGTAGGCCTGGCGGAGCGACTTCATCCGGGAGCCGTCGAGCGTGAAGGCGCTGCAGTCGACGACGGCCTCGTCGCCGACGTACATCGTCCGCAACCCGCCGGCCCGGTAGATCGGCAGCCAGTCCTCGGTCACGCCCATGCAGGCCACGATCCAGCCCGACTCGTCGGCGAAGCGCCGGAAGGCTTCCCAGGCGGCGGCCCGTTCCCCGACCGGCCCGATCGGGTCGGGCGAGACCAGCGCCACCCCGCCGATGACGGCGTAGGCCACGACGGTCTCCCCGGAGAAGAAGTACCGCTTGTCGTCGCGGAGGGAGAAGTAGGCCAGCGAGTCGGCGCCGTAGCGGGTCACCGCCGACTTGGCCCGGGCCCGGTCGGCCCGGCCGTGGTCGTAGACCCGGTGGATGACCGGCCGGAGCAGCTGCCAGCCGAGGACGGCCACGAGGCCGAAGCCCACGGCGGCCAGCACCGGCGAGAGGAAGTCGTCGAGCCGGTGGGCGACGGGAACGGTGGAGACGCCGACGAGCCGCTCGACGGCGGCCAACGCCGCCCGGTGGAGCGGCAGCCGGGCGCCGTGGAAGGGCTTGATGAGCCAGGCGGCGGCGGTGGCGACGACGGTGGCCACGGCCCCGCCGGCGGCGGCCCACACCAGCCCGAGCCGGGCCGAGGCGGCGTCGCTGGCCACCCGGAAGGCCTTACGGTGGACCAGCAGGTAGCCGGCCACCAGCCCGGCCACGGCCACCTCCTCGACGTCGATGCCCTTGACCAGGTGGAGGACGACGGAGCCGAGCAGCAACGCCAGTGACACCAGCCAGGCCCGCCGGTGTCCCCGCCGCACGCCCCGCCCGAGCAGCAGCAGCCCCAGTCCGGCCAGGGCCACGGCCACGGCGGCCACCTGGGGGACGGCCAGCGGAACGGCGTCGAGCAGCCACTTCAGCCGGTAGCGCAGCGGCGGCGTGACCGCCGACACGAGATTGAGGACGCCGGCCGCGGCCACCACCGCCGACGCCCGCCGGCGGACGCTGCGGAGCCGCAGCACGGTCGTCTCGTCCTGCGGCCACGACTCGCCGTGGGGATACTCGGCCACCACCGCCGGTCGCAGCGGCGACTCCGGCCGCCGCCGGGCCACGAGCCGCTCCAGGAAGCGCTCGGCCGGTTGCGGCGAACGGGCGTGGTGGAGCCGGACCCGCAGCTCGGCGCCGGCCTCGAGCTCCACCCAGGTGCGCTCCTGCTCGGCGGCGAAGACCGGCGGCAACCCGAACCGGGCGGGCCGCTCGACGATGATCTCGTCGCAGCAGCCGGTGTTGGCGTAGAAGCCCTCGCCGACGGGGCGCAGCTCGGCCCGGTGGGTGTGACCGGTGATGTAACCGGCATGGCCCGCCCGCATGAGCACCTCGGCCTCGGTCAGCGCCGCCCGGTTCCCCTCCCGGCTGCTGAGCGCGCCGAGCCCCCCGGCCATGGCCCGCCACGCCTGGTGGGCGCCGACCGCCACGGTCACGCCGACGAGGGCCACGTCGACGAAGATCACCCCGCCGATCATCAGCAGGTGACTCGACCACCATTCGAGGCCGGACTTCCGGCCCTGCCGCTGGGCCAGGGCCATCACCAACGGGATCTTGATCGCCAGGGCGAGCACCAGCGGGAGGGCCAGCCAACCGAGGTAGCGGGCCATCTTGCGGTAGGTCAGTCGCGAGGCGATGAAGTTGGGGATCGACGCCGGGTCGGCCAGATGCTCGACGCCGGCGAGCCAGACGGCGCTCTCCAGAGCCGGCAGCGCCTCCTTCACCACGTAGTGGCCGACCGGTACGTCGAGGGGGTTGCGGGGATCGGCGAAGGCGTGGGACGGGTCGAGCGGGTGGCGGTGCTCGACCCGCACGACCCGGGGCCCGGCGCCGGTCTCGAACCGGAGCTCGGCCGCCAGGCACAGCTCGGCGCCGATCTCGGTGGCGACGGTGGCGGCCGCGGCGGCGTCCCAGGCGATGCGGCCGTCGTGGTTGCCGACCACGTAGATGATGCGCCGGGCGGGCTCGGCGGCGAAGCGGGCCAGGGCGGCGGTGAAGCGGGGGTGGGCGGCCAGCGCCGGGGCCGGGTCGCCGCCGTGCTCGCCGAGGAGGAGCTCGAGGATGTCGCCGCCCAGGACGACGACGCCCGGGCCGGCCCACCCTTCGAGGGCCAGGGCCAGTTCGCGGGCGGCCTGCCGGGAGGCGGCGGTGGACGGCGCGGCGAGGTGCATGTCGCTCACCACCAGCGCCCGTCCGCCGAGGGGAACCTCGACGTCGAGGTGGTCTCGCACCTCGGCCTCGAGCACAGCTGCCATGTCCCTCTCCCGATTCATCCCTGATCGCGGCAAGGCCCCCGCACCACACGTGATGGTAGGGCGATGCGCATGAGCCGAGGATGAACATGTGGACAAAAGGCCCAAACGTTCCCTCTGAGGTCCCGCTCAGCCGGCCGGGCCGGCCACCACCCCGTCATCGTGGAGCCGGCCGATCTCGGCGTCCGACAGACTGAGGACGCCGCTCAGGACCTCGTCGGTGTGCTCGCCGAGGCGGGGAGCCGGCCCGGGCGGGACCCGGTCACAGGCGCCGAAGGCCAGCGGCGATCCGGGCATGAGGTAGGGGCCGATGCCGGGCTGGTCGACCAGTGCGAACATGGGGTTCTCGGCCGAGACCCTGGGGTCGTGCTCGACGAGTTCGCTGAAGGTCTGGTACGGCCCCCAGCACACGTCGTGGGCGTCGAAGATCTCGGACACCTCGGCCAGCGTGCGGCTGATGATCCACGGCTTGAGGACGGCGCCGATGACCTCCCGGGCGGCGAACCGGTCGCCCTCGTCGGACAGGTCGACGCCGAGAAGCTTCTCGATCTGGGCGCAGGCGTCGTGGATCCCGGTGGCGTCGACCAGGTTCTTCCACTGGCGGGGAGTGAGGCCGACGACCATGATCCGCTTGCCTTCCTTCGTGGCGAAGTCCCTCCCGAAGGCGCCGTAGAGGTAGTTGCCGTACTTCGGCCGCTCGCTCCGGTTGACCTGGACCTCGGCGATCTTGCCGAGGTGGCCGACCATGGCGAAGGCCACGTCGGAGAGCGCCAGCCGCACCAGCTGGCCGGTGCCGGTGAGGCGGCGGTGCCGCTCGGCGGCCAGCAGCCCGGCGGCGGCCAGCGTGCCGGTGATGGCGTCCCAGGCCGGCAGCAGGTGGTTGAACGGCACGCCGAGGTTGGTGGGCCCGGTGGCCCAGGGGAAGCCGGTGGCGGGGTTCACCGTGTAGTCGACGGCGCTGGTCCCGTCGTGGTTGCCGACGATGTTGACCATGACGAGATCGGGCCGCCGCTCCGCCAGGCCGGCGTAGTCGAGCCAGCCGGTGGCCGGGAAGTTGGTGAGGAACAGCCCGCCGTCGCCGCCCGGGGCGGTGATGAGGTCGGCCAGCAGCTCCCGGCCCCGGGGCGAGCGGAGGTCGACCGCCACCGATCGCTTCCCCTTGTTCATCCCGGCCCAGAAAAGGCTCCGGCCGTCGGCGGTGATCGGCCAGCGGCGCGAGTCGAGGCCGCCGCCGATGGGGTCGAAACGGATCACGTCGGCGCCGAGCTGGGCCAGGGTCATGCCGCCCAGCGGCGCGGCGACGAACGCCGAACCTTCGACCACCCGCAGGCCGCTCAGGATTCCGTTCATGCCATCAGCCCCACGAGCCGCCAGTCGAGGACAGGCTGTTCCGGTTGGTTGTCGCCATGGTCGGCCCACACCACGGCGTGGAGGTCGACCATCCCGCCCTGGCTCAGCGGATGCAGGGCCTCGACGGTCACCTCGGTGCGCAGGACGTCGCCCTCGAACACCGGCCCGGTGTGGTCGCAGCTCCGCCAGGCGAGGATCGTCACCAGGTTGGGGATGGCCCGGGTGGCCGCCGCCCCGGCCAGCGAGATGGTGTGGCCGCCGTAGACCAGACGCCGCCCGTCGGGCCCGGCGGCCGGGTCCGTGTGGGCCGCGGCGAGGTTCAGCGTGGCCCGGACGAGCTCCGGGGCGGCCGTCACGGTGTCGCGCCCCTCCACCCAGTAGGTCGTGCCGGCGCCGAGGTCGCCGAAGTGGGCCCCGCCCCGGCCGACCCGGTCCTTGAACACCGACAGCTGCCAGCCCCAGGGGACCTTGGCCGCCAGGCGGTCGAGGTCGATCTCGGCCGGGATGTCGTCGAACGAGTCGGCATGGCCGGTGTCGCCGTCGGGGTCCCGCAACGGGATCATCGGGCAGCGCCAGAAGTCGAGCACGGGCTTGCCCCGCTGGTTCTCGACGACGATGCGCAGCGCCACCATCCCGGTGGCCGCCCGGCCGGGCTTGGGCCGGTTCTGGCGCAGGGCCACCACCTCGGCCCGGGTCGACAGCGTGTCGCCGATGTGGACGGGCCGGAGCACCTGCAGCCGGCGGTAGAAGAGGTTGCCCTTCACCCGCTGGGAGGCGGCGGTGGTCTGGCCGATGGCCACGTGGCAGACGAGCGTGGGGTGGGCCAGCGGCCGGGCCCGGCCGGTGACCCAGCGGGACAGCTCATGGTCGAGCGGCAGCCGCAGCCGGTCGCCCGACAGCGACTGGTGGAGCGTGGCGAGGCCGTCGGTCAGCGTGACGGCGGGAGCGTCGTCGAACACCTGGCCGGCCTTGAAGTCCTCGAAGAAGGGCCCGCCGACGGGAAGGCGTCGGGCTCCTGAATTAGGGGTCATCCGGCGACGCTAACGACCCCCGGCGGCCTCCCCGTCCCCCGCAGGTGGGGTCGCGCCGGGGAGCTACCCGAGGTGTTTCCGGAGGTATTCGAGCGTGCGGATCCAGACGAGGCGTTCGTCCTCGTCCTCGTCGAAGGAGACGACGGCCGCGACGTCGTCGGGC
>JAICYE010000028.1 GCA_025934385.1 Acidimicrobiia bacterium
CAGGTTACTTGACCGCGCGGTCAATCACTCCCGGGCTCAGAACGAGGACACGTCGAGCAGAGGTTCCTTGATCCCGTCGGGGTCGGTGCGGTTGTCCCAGTCGAAGTTGCCGGCGGCGATGAGGGCGCTGCGGACCTGGGCCGGCGTCGCTCCCCGATGCTTGCTGATCCACAGCGCCGCCGCCCCGGCAACATGGGGAGCGGCGAACGAGGTGCCGCTCAGCGTGCCGTAGCCGCCCGAGGCGCCGAGCTTGGTCGAGTCCACCGGCATCGTGGAAAAGATGCAGACGCCGGGGGCGATGATGTCCACGGCCTGGCCGTAGTTGGAGAAGTCGGCCAGGGTGTCGTCCTGCTCCGCCCGGCACGACGGCGACCCGCCCCGGCCCCCGGGCCGCCCGTCCGAGTCGGCCAGGGCCGAGACGGTGATGACCTCGTGGTAGGCGGCCGGGATGAGATGCGAGGCGTCCTCGTGGTCGTTGCCGGCGGCCACGACGTAGGTCACGCCCTTGCCCACCGAGGCGCACACCGCCTGGTGGAGGATGTCGTCGTCGGTCTCGCCGCAGTGGCCGTCGTCGGTGCCGACCCCGCCCAGGCTCAGGTTGGCGACATCGATGTCGTTGTGGGGATCGCCGTCGGTCCGGGTGCTGGTGACCCATTCGATCCCGCACAGCAGCTCCCGGGTCGTGCCGTTGCCGTCGTCGTCGAGGACCTTGACGCCGTACATGTTGGCCCCCGGCGCCACGCCGACGACCCCGATGTGGTTGTCGAGGGCGCCGATGGTGCCGGCGGCGTGGGTGCCGTGCCCGTAGTGGTCGTCGTAGTTGCGGCTCTTGGCGCAGGTGGCCCCGCCGGCCACGTTGAGGTCGGGGTGCGACGTGTCGATGCCGGTGTCGAGCACGGCCACGTTCACGTTGACGCGGGGTTGCTCGATGCCGTCGATCGAGGCGGTCTTGCTCACGTCCGCCCGCACCCGTTCGACGCCGGACGGGATGATCTGCCCGAAGGCCGAGATCTTCCGGTCGGGCTCCATCGACTTCACCAGCGGATCGGCCCGCAGCGCCGCCACCGCCGCCGGGCCCATCACGGCTGCAAATCCCGAGACTGCGTTGTGATAAAGGTCGAGGACGGTGAGCCCGAGGCTCGGCGTCCGGAGGGCGGCGAAGGCGCCGGAGTCCCCGGCCGCGGGCCGCAGCGCCACGATCCACGTCGACCTCGGCGCGCCCTCGGCGTGGACCGTCGCAGGCACGGCGGGGCCCAGGATCATCGCCCCGGTCAGGGCCAGGGCTCGCAGCCGACCCACCTGGTAACCCCCAGTCGCAGCGCCCGTCGCCTGAACAAGGATGTTGAGCGCTGCGGCCGGTGTCAAGCCGTCTTCAGCCCGTACCCTGGTGTGACGTGGGGTACTGGATGACCAAATTCCTACTCACGCCCTATCTCCGGCTGTTCTTCCGGATCCGGGTGGAGGGGCGGGAGCACATCCCGGACCGGGGGCCGGCCATCCTGGCCTCGAACCACATCTCCTTCTGCGACTCGTTCTTCCTGCCCCTCGTCGTCCCCCGGCGGGTCCGGTACGTGGCCAAGGCCGAGTACTTCGACAACTGGAAGGTCGCCTGGTTCTTCCGGGCCAACGGGCACATCCCCGTCCGCCGGGGCGAGGGCGCCGACTGGAAGCGGGCCATGGACGCCGCCGCCGGGGCGCTCGGCGCCGGCGAACTCTTCGGCATCTACCCCGAGGGCACCCGTTCCAAGGACGGGCGCCTCCACCGGGGCCACACCGGCGTGGCCATGCTGGCCGATCGCACCGGCGCCCCGGTGATCCCGATCGGCTTCATCGGCACCGACAGGGCCCAGCCGGTGGGATCGAAGATGATCTGGCCGTTCAAGACGATCACCATCCGCATCGGCCCGCCGGTGGACTTCGGCGCCCACGCCGACCAGCCCAAGGGCCAGCGTGTCCTCCGGGCCATGACCGACAAGGTGATTGCGGAGATCCAGAAGCTCTCCGGCCAGGACTACACCGGCAAGTACGCCCAGCACGGCGACCGGATCTGAGCCGTGCCCGGGGCTCCCCGTTCTCTGGTCACGAACCTGCCACATGGGCAGGCTCGTGACCGGAGAAGCTCCGAGCCGCCCGTCCGGTACTGCTTGATAGGCGGGTAGCCGGCGAAGGGCATCACGTTCCGAACGACCGGGCCCGGTCGACGGCCCGGCGCCAGGCGATCTGCCGGCGCTCGGCGTCCTTCGCCCCCATCGTCGGCGTGAACTCGGCCTCCAGCAGCCAGTACCGGGCCAGCTCGCCGGGTGAGGACCACACGCCCTCGGCCAGCCCGGCGAGGTACGTCGCCCCCAGCGCCGTCGTCTCGGCCACCTGCGGCCGCCGCACCGGCACGCCGAGGAGGTCGGCCTGGTATTGGCAGAGGAGATCCATCACCGCCGCACCGCCGTCGACGCGCAGCTCGGAGATCGCCGTGCCGCCGACCGCCTGCATCGCCTCGACGACGTCGCGGGTCTGATGGGCCATGGCCTCCACCGCCGCCCGGGCCAGGTGGGCCCGCCCGACGGTCTTCGTCAGTCCGAGGAGGGCGCCCCGGGCGTGGGGGTCCCAGTACGGCGAGCCCATCCCGGCGAAGGCCGGGACCAGGAACACGCCCTCGGTGTCGGGCACCGACGCGGCCAGGGGGCCGGTCTCCGCCGCCTCGGCGATGATGCCGAGCCCGTCCCGCAGCCACTGGATCGCCGCCCCGGTCACGAACACGGCGCCCTCGAGGGCGTAGGCGGTGGTCCCGTCGGCCAGCGTCCAGGCCACGGTGGTGAGCAGCCCCTCGGCCGGCGCCGGCAGCTTCGGCCCCACGTTCATGAGGACGAACGAGCCGGTGCCGTAGGTGTTCTTGGTCATCCCGGGGGTGAAGCAGGCGTGGCCGAAGAGGGCGGCCTGCTGGTCGCCGGCGATGCCCGACAACGGGGCGTCGAGCCCGGCGGCCCGGGCCGGGTCGCACCGGCCGATCCGGCCCGATGACGGCCGCAGCTCGGGGAGGGCGCCGATCGGCACGCCGAAGAGGTCGCAGAGTTCCTCGGACCAGGCCAGCGTGCGGATGTCGTAGAGCAGCGTCCGGCTGGCGTTGGACGGGTCGGTGGCGAAGACGCCGCCGTCGGGGCCGCCGGTCAGGTTCCAGGCCACCCAGGCGTCGACGGTCCCGCGCGCCAGGCCCGCGGCCCTGGCGTCGACGCCGCCCGATCGCAGCAGCCACTCCATCTTGGTGGCCGAGAAGTACGGGTCGAGCACGAGGCCGGTGGCCGCCCGCACCGCCGGCTCGTGGCCCGCCTCCCGCAGGGCGTCGCAGCGGTCGGCCGTCCGGCGGTCCTGCCAGACGAGGGCCCGGTGCAGCGGCCGGCCCGTCCGGCGGTCCCAGGCGACGACCGTCTCCCGCTGGTTGGTGATCCCGACCGCCGCGACCGCCACGCCCTCGGCGGCGAGGCGGGCCGCCAGCTCCGACAGCGTCGCCTGCACCGCCCCCCAGATCTCGTCGGCGTCGTGCTCGACCCAGCCCGGCCGGGGAAAGTGCTGCGTCAGCTCCCGGTAGGAGAAGCCGCAGGGCCGTCCTTCGCCGTCGACGGCGAAGGCCCGGACCCCGGTGGTCCCCGCATCGACGGCGATCAGAGCGGGCATAAGCTGCGCCGCAGGCTACCTGCGGTTTTGCCAACAGGCGGAGGAGCTTCGAAACGATGCGGATCGGCATGCTGACCGGTGGAGGCGACTGTCCCGGCCTCAACGCCGTCATCCGGGCCGTCGTCCGGAAGGGCGAGGGCGTGTACGGCCACAACCTCATCGGGTTCCGCCACGGCTGGCGCGGCGTGATCGAGTGCCAGACCGTCGACCTCACCGTCGGCACGACGAGGGGGATCCTCCACCGGGGCGGCACGATCCTCGGCACGTCGCGGACCAATCCCTACAAGACCGACGACGGTGTCCCCCGGGTGCTCGACACCCTCAAGCGGGAACGGGTCGACGCCCTGGTGGCCATCGGCGGGGAGGACACCCTCGGCGTGGCCAGCCAGCTCACCGACGACGGCGTGCGGATCGTGGGCGTGCCGAAGACCATCGACAACGATCTCTCCGCCACCGACTTCACCTTCGGGTTCGACACCGCCGTCCAGGTCGCCACCGACGCCATCGACCGGCTCCACACCACCGCCGAGTCCCACGACCGGGTCATGGTCTGCGAGGTCATGGGCCGTCACGCCGGCTGGATCGCCACCTTCGCCGGGATGGCCGGCGGTGCCGACGTCATCCTCATCCCCGAGGAGCCCTTCGACGTCGACGACGTGTGCGAGCGGATCCGCCACCGCCACCTCCGGGGGGCCCGGTTCTCGATCGTGGTGGTGGCCGAGGGCGCCGTCCCCAAGGAGGGGACGATGGTCACCCAGGAGGCCGAGGTCGACCAGTTCGGCCACGTCCGCCTCGGCGGCATCGGCAACCTGCTCCAGGACGAGATCGAGAGCCGGACGGGATTCGAGACCCGGGTCACGATCCTCGGCCACATCCAGCGGGGCGGGACGCCGACGGCCTACGACCGGGTGCTGGCCACCCGCTTCGGGATCGAGGCCATCGACGCCGTCCACCAGCAGGACTTCGGGACCATGGTGGCCCTTCGGGGCGCCGACATCATCCGGGTGCCGCTCCACGACGCCGTCCGGGAGCTGAAGACCGTCGACCACCGCATCTACGACGCCGCCAGCGTGTTCTTCGGTTGAACGCCCTCGACGACCTCGTCGCCCTCCTCGACCTCGAGCCCCTGGAGGTGAACCTCTTCCGGGGCGTCAGCTGGAAGGACGAGCGGCCGCGGGTCTTCGGCGGGCAGGTGGCCGGTCAGGCCCTCGTGGCCGCCGGCCGGACCGTCGAGGACGGCAAGGGCGTGCACTCGCTCCACGCCTACTTCCTCCGCCCCGGCGACCCGACGATCCCCATCGTCTACGAGGTCGACCGGATCCGCGACGGGAAGTCGTTCACCACCCGCCGGGTGGTCGCCATCCAGCGGGGGGAGGCGATCTTCAACCTCCAGGCGTCGTTCCACCGGGCCGAGGGCGGCTTCGACCACCAGGTGACGATGCCGGAGGCGCCGGCGCCGGAGACCCTGCCCCGGGCCGACGAGATCGAGCCGCCCCGCCCCGGCCGGTTGTGGACGCGTCAGCCGGTCGACATCCGCTACGTCGACGGGCCGCCCTGGGACCGGGAGCCGTCCGCCGCGGCCCGGCAACTGGTGTGGTTCCGGGCCGACGGCACCCTGCCCGACGATCCGCTGCTCCACGTCTGCGTCGTCACCTACGCCTCCGACTACACGCTGCTCGGCTCCTCGCTCGTCCCCCACGGCGTGTCGTACTGGCGCGACGACGTCATGATGGCCAGCCTCGATCACGCCATGTGGTTCCACCGCCCGTTCCGGGCCGACGAATGGCTGCTCTACAGCCAGACCAGCCCGTCGGCCTCGGGCGCCCGGGGGCTGGCCTACGGCGGCATCTTCCGGCAGGACGGCACGCTGGCCGTCTCCGTCGTCCAGGAGGGTCTCATCCGCCCGATCGTCGACCCGGCCAAGCTGAGCCACTTCTACAAGGGCTGACGGAAGGGTCCCCCGGATGCCCTCTCCCGACGGACGGGTCGACCTCCGCTCCGACACCGTCACCACCCCCACGCCGGCCATGCGCCGGGCCATGGCCGAGGCCGAGGTCGGCGACGACGTCTACGGGGAGGACCCGACGGTCAACCGGCTCGAGGAGCTCGCCGCCGCCCGGGTGGGGAAGGAGGCGGCGCTCTACGTGCCGTCGGGGACGATGGGCAACCAGATCGCCCTGCGGGTCCTGGCCCGGGCGGGGACGGAGGTGCTCTGCGCCGCCCGGGCCCACATCCGCCAGTACGAGGCGGCGGCCGCCGCCCGCAACGCCGGCGTCCAGGTCCGGCCGCTGCACGACCGGGAGGGGACGTTCGAGCCGGAAGCCGTGGCGGCCGCCTGCGAGGGCCCGGCCCACCACCTGCCACCGCTGTCGCTGGTGGCCATCGAGAACACGCACATGCCGGCCGGCGGGGTGCCGTGGCCGCCGACCGGCGTGGAGGCGGTGGCGGCGGCCGCCCGGCGGCATGGGCTCACGGTGCACTGCGATGGTGCCCGGCTGTTCAACGCCGCCGTCGCCCTCGGCGTCGGCGCCGCCGCGCTGGCCGCACCGGTCGACACCGTGATGTTCTGCTTGTCGAAGGGTCTGTCGGCGCCGGTCGGATCGATGCTGGCGGGGTCCGCCGACGTCATCGCCGTTGCCCGGGAGGAGCGGGCCCGGCTCGGCGGCGGCATGCGCCAGGCGGGCGTGATCGCCGCCGCCGGCATCGTCGCCCTGACCGGGATGGTCGACCGGCTGGCCGAGGACCACGCCCGGGCCCGGCGGCTGGCCGAGGCGCTGGCCGAGCGGTTCCCGGGCTCGGTCGACCCGGCCGTGGTGCAGACCAACATCGTCTGCCTGGCGGCCGCCGCCCTGCCGGCGTCGTTCCTCGACGACCTCGCCGCCCACGGCGTGCGGGGCGGGACGATCGACCAGTCGACCGTCCGCCTGGTGACGCACAAGGACGTCGACGACGGCGACCTCGACCGGGCCCTGTCCGCCATCGCCAAATCGGGCCGCTGATGGCCGGCTCGCCGCTCACGCTGCTCGTCGACGCCTCCAGCCTGCTGTACCGGGCCTACTTCTCCACTCCCGACTCGGTTCGCTCGCCCGACGGCAAGCCGATCAACGCCGCCCACGGCTTCCTCGGCATGCTGGCCCGGCTGGTGGCCGACCACGACCCGGCCCGGCTGGCCTGCGCCGTCGACGAGGACTGGCGGCCGGCCTGGCGGGTCGAGCTGGTCCCGGAGTACAAGGCCGCCCGGGTGGCCTCCGTGGCGCCGGCCCAGCAGGTGGCCGCCGACGACGAGGTCGGCCGGCAGTCGGTCTACGTCTTCAGGCTGCTGGAGGGCCTCGGCGTCGCCGTCGTCGGCTTCGAGGCCTGCGAGGCGGAGGACGTCATCGGCACGCTGGCCGAGCGGGAGGCGGCCCGCCCCGGTGCCCGGGTGGCCATCGTCTCCGGCGACCGCGACCTCTACCAGCTCGTGCGGGACCCCGGGGTCTACGTGCTCTACCCGGTGAAGGGCGTGACCGAGATGCTCCGGGTCGACGAGTCGGAGGTCACCCGCCGCTACGGGATCCCGGGTCGGGGCTACGCCGACTTCGCCGTCCTCCGGGGCGATCCGTCGGACGGGCTGCCCGGCGTGAAGGGCATCGGCGAGAAGACCGCCGCCTCGCTGCTCGAGACCTACGGCAGCCTCGACAAGATCGTGGCCGCCGCCCGGGAGGGAGCCGGCGCTGGCGCGCTGTCTCGGGTGGCGGCCCACCTCGACTACGTGGAGCGGGCCCGGCGGGTCGTGGCCATTCCCCGCGACCTGCCGCTCCCCGCCGTCGACCTCGACCGGCCCCGCAAGCCGCCGATCCCCGAGGTGGTGGCGCTGGCCGACGCCCTCGGCCTCACCGGGGCGGTCGGCCGCCTGTCGGCGGCCTTAGCGGGCTAGCGCCCGCTCCGGCTTGTTTCTGTCGGCGGCCTTAGCGGGCTGGCGCCCGCTCCGGCTTGTTTCTGGCGGCGGGCCCCTGCCCTCCGGGCATCCCGCCACTGTGCCGTGGGGCCCCAACCCCACGGCCGGTAGGGTGACCGGCGATGCCCCCCACCGTCGAGCTCGTCCACGACATCCCGGCCAGCGTGCTGGCCGTCTACGGCCATCCCGACGACCCCGAGATCTCCGCCGGCGGCACCCTGGCCCGCTGGGCCCGGGGCGGCGCGACCGTGTGGGAGCTGATCTGCACCAAGGGCGAGAAGGGTTCCCCGGACCCGAACCAGGACCGCGAGGCCCTGGCCGCCACCCGCATCGCCGAGACCGACAAGGCGGGCACCGTCCTCGGCCTGTCCGGCCACTTCCACCTCGACTACGGCGACGGCGAACTGCGCGACGACCTCGAGATCCGGGCCCGCATCGTGGAGCTGCTCCGCAAGCTCAAGCCCGAGGTGGTGGTGTGCCCCGACCCGACGGCGGTGTTCTTCGGCGACCGCTACTTCAACCACTCCGACCACCGGGTGACCGGCTGGGCCACGCTCGACGCCGTCGCCCCCGCCGCCGGGAACCCCCACTACTTCCCGGAGCAGCTGACGGCCGGGCTCGCCGTCCACCACGTCTCGGCGGTGTACCTGTCAGGCACGCTCGAGCCCAACTGCTGGGTCGACATCGGCGCCGACATCGAGACGAAGATCGACGCGCTCTTCTGCCACGAGAGCCAGCTCGTCGAGACGGGGGAGTGGTTCCGGGAGTTCCTGCGGGAGCGGGCCGAGGAGGGCGGCCGAGCGGCCGGCGTCCGCTACGCCGAAGGCTTCCGCCGCCTGAGCTTCGGGGTCTAACTGCGGCGGATGCCGCCCGCCTTCCACTCGGCCAGCGAGCGCAGCAGCAGGACGGCGACGATGGCCACACCCCCGGCCGCCAGCAGCCCGCCGAACAGGGCGCCGAGCCCCGACGCCGTGCTGCAGTCACCCGAGCACCCGATCCCCGTCAGGCTGTACCCGATGGCCGCGCCCGACAGCCCGGCCACGACGACTGCGACGAACGCCGCGATCAGCGCCCCCCGGCTGGCGGCGTAGGGATGCTCACCCTGCTCGTCGGGTGGCAGCCCGGGGACCGGTCGGTTCACAGCGGGCATCGTAACGGTGAGGCTGGGCTGTCAGACCCCCGCTGTAGCGTTGCGGCGATCATGAAGACGCTGGTCGTGCTGCCCACGTACAACGAGTCGGCCACGGTCGCCGAGGTCCTGCGCCGGATCCGGGCGTCGGCTATCGAGACGGTCGACGTCCTCGTCGTCGACGACGGCAGTCCCGACGGCACGGCCGACATCGCCGAGGCGGTGGGCGGCGAGATCGGCGGCGTCGAGGTGCTCCGCCGGCCGACCAAGTCGGGGCTGGGCAGCGCCTACCGGGAGGGCTTCAAGATCGGCCTCGGCCGGGGCTACGAGGCGCTGGTGGAGATGGACGCCGATCTCTCCCACGACCCGTCCGTCCTCGGCGACCTCCTGGGCGAGCTCGACGGCGGCGCCGATCTCGCCATCGGCACCCGCTACATGCCCGGCGGCCGCATCCCCGACTGGCCCTGGCACCGCCGGGCGATCTCCCGGGCTGGCAACCTCTACGCCCGGTGGATGCTGGGCCTGGCGGCCCGCGACGCCACCTCGGGCTACCGGGCCTACCACCGCCGGGCCCTGGAGCGCATCAACCTCACGGCCGTTCGGGCCGACGGCTACGGGTTCCAGGTGGAGATGGCCTACAAGGTCGAGCGGGCCGGCGGGATCCTGGCCGAGGTGCCGATCGAATTCCACGACCGCACGCTCGGGCGGTCGAAGATGTCGTCCCGGATCGTGGTCGAGGCGCTCGTCCTCGTGACCTGGTGGGGGCTGTCCGCCCGCTGGCGGGCCCGCCGGAAGCGGCCACTCGTGCCCGTGTGAGCAGGACGATCCTCCACGTCGACCTCGACGCCTTCTACGCCTCGGTCGAGGTCCTCGAGAATCCGGCGTTGGCCGGGCGGCCCGTCCTCGTCGGCGGCACCGGCCCCCGGGGCGTGGTGGCCGCCGCCTCCTACGAGGCCCGTCGCTTCGGCGTCCACTCGGCCATGCCGATGGGCCGGGCCCGGCGGCTGTGCCCCCGGGCTGTCGTGCTGCCACCCCGCTTCGAGCTCTACGGGGCGAAGAGCCGGCAGGTGCACGCCATCTTCGCCGCCTTCACCCCGATCATCGAGCCCATCGCCCTCGACGAGGCCTTTCTCGACGTCAGCGGAGTGACCCGCCGGTTCGGCGAGGGACGGGAGATCGGCGCCGCCATCCGGGCCCGCATCCGGGCCGAGACCGGGCTGACCGCCTCCGTCGGCGTGGCCAGCAGCAAGCTCCTGGCCAAGCTGGCCAGCGACGACGCCAAGCCCGACGGCATGCTGGTCGTCGAGCCCGGCACCGAGCTGGAGTACCTCCACCGGCACCCGGTCGGCCGGCTCTGGGGTGTCGGGCCGGCGACGCTGGCCCGGCTGGGCCGCTTCGGCGTCGAGACGGTCGGCGACCTGGCCGCCCTTCCGGAGGCCAGCCTGGTCGACGCCCTCGGTCGGGCCCACGGGCAGCTGCTCCACGCCCTGGCCCACGGGCGCGACGACCGGCCGGTGGAGCCCGACCGGGAGACGAAGTCGATCGGTCAGGAGGAGACGTTCCCCCGCGACGTCGCCGATCGGGAGGCGCTGCGCCGGGAGGTCCGCCGGATGGCCGAGCGGGTCGGGAGCCGGCTCCGGGAGCACGGCCTGGCCGGGCGCACGGTCACCCTCAAGCTCCGCTTCCCGGACTTCCGCACGATCACCCGCTCGGCCACGCTGCCGGAGGCGTTCGACGTCTCGGCCGAGATCGCCGGGCTGGCGCTCGGGCTGCTGGAGAAGGTCGACACCGCGACCGGCGTCCGGCTCCTCGGTGTCACGGTCAGCAACCTCGTCCAGGGTGCCGCCCAGCAGGGGACGTTGTTCAGGGAAGGCCGACCGCCCGATTAGTCCCATATGTCGGAATTGGGCACCTGATGCAATGTTGCACTGAATGACAGGTTTTGGTTACGATTCAGCGCAACCTGTCAGCCCAGCAGGGCCGAAACCTGGGCAACGGCGCCGGGCCGCACCCCGGCACAGGGAGATTGGGGAAAGCGGTGCGAAAGCTGGGTGTTCTCGTCGCGTCCGGATTCGTCGTGGGGAGCATGGTGCTGACCTCTCCGGCGGCCTGGGCCAACGACTACCGCCATCAAGACCGTCATGACCGCTACGAGCACGGTCATTTCACCCTCGGCGTGAAGGTCGTCGACTCCGACTCCGACGACCGGGGGCGGCGGGGGCCGAGCAAGGGCGACCGCTGGTCGCTGGCCTTCAACCTCGTCGACTGGCGCAACCAGGTCGGCGACGGCGTGGCCGACTGCGTTGTCACGTCGATCCACGACCGGAACTGGCGGACGTCCAAGTCGCACTGCGACGTCGTCTTCCACCTGTCCGACGGCAACCTGCGCATGGCCGGCACGATCGACGGCGACGACTTCGACGACGGCCATGCCACCCTGCCGGTGACGGGCGGCAGCGGCGACTTCCGCGACGCCCACGGCAGGACGGTGTTCCGGCCCAACGGGGGCTGGTACCGGCACGACCGGGGCCGGGGCCGCGACCTGACCGCCGACGTGGACCTGTACTGACGGCACCAGCCGGGACGGCGCGCTGCGGGGGCACCAGAACGGTGCCCCCGCAGCGCGTCAGTTGTTGCTCGGAACCGGACGCCGCCGCCGGTTCTTGCGCTTCAGTTCCTCGAACAGCACTGTCAGCTGCAGCACCTCCCGGTGCCGCCACAGCATGGCCAGGTACAGCAGGCCGCCCACCACCTGGTAGAGGGCGAAGACCGGGATCGACGTCCCGAGG
>JAICYE010000509.1 GCA_025934385.1 Acidimicrobiia bacterium
GGAGTCGTCGCCGGCGGCGTGGCCGGGAGCGTCCCCGTCGGCTGGCTGGCCGGGGTCGACGACGTCGTGCCGGTGGACGGGGTGCCCTGGCCGAGGAGGCCGCCGAGGAGCCCGGAGAGCAGGTCCTCCACCGGGTTGACGATCGGGCCGAGGATGGGGTCGAGGAACGTGCCCGTCGGCGGGATGTCGATCAGCTTCTGCTTGCCGCCGCCCGAGCCGCCGTTCCCACCGGACCCACCGTTGCCGCCCGAACCGCCCGTCCCGCCGGAGCCGCCCGTGCTGCCGCTGCCGCCGCTGCCGCCGCTGCCGCCGGGGACGGTGGCGCCGCCGTTGGCCCCCGACGTGCCGGTGGAGCCAGGGGTGCCGGTGCCGTTGCCACCGGACGTGCCGTTGCCGCCGCCGGACAGGACGCGCCCGAGGTCGATGGCCCGGCTGCTGCCGCCCGGCCCGGCCGCCAGGACACTGCCGCCGGCGGGGGCGGGGGGTGTGAGCTTGCCCAGCGCCTCCTCGAGGTCGCCGAGGACGGGTTCGGCGTTGACGTCCTGGTCCGCGGCCACCAGCCCCCAGCTGGCGCCCTGGGCCCGGAACCCGAAGACCTGCTGGAACCGGTCGATGAAGCTGCCCTTGGTGTCGAGTCCGACGAGCGTCAGCCCGATGAGGTTCTCGCCCGGAGCCCGGCCGCCGATCAGCTGCGGGGTGATCGGCAGGGCCGCCACCGTGGGCGAGACACTCTGGTAGAAGGCGGTGTCGGGCGAGGCCGGTGCCGCGGCCTCGAAGCTGTGGGCGAACAGCGTCAGCTGCTCGTCGAGCGCCATGACGGGGCCGAGCTCGCGCCGGTCCCACTCGTCGGTGGGCGACAGGCTGAGCGGCTCGGGCGCCTGGGGCATGATGCCGGTGCCGACGACCGCCGCCTGGCGGTACTGCGGGATGGTGAGCCCCTGCTCGTTGCGCTGGAGGCGGGCGGTGCCCTCGTAGACGCCGGCGGCCAGCGAGACGCCGCGGCGCAGCTTGGCCGCCCCGGCCACCGACACCACCGACGTGCCGCCGTCGACGCTGACCGTGTCACCCCGGCCGGCCTCGACGAGCAGGTCGCCCTGGTCGAGGGCAACCTCGGGTTGGCTGGCGCCGTTGACGGTCAGCGCCGACCCGGCCCGCAGTTCCACCTTGGAGCTGTGGGGCAGGTCGAGTACGGCCGAGCCGTCGACGACCCGGACCTGGTCCTTGGCCGAGAGCGTCCGCCCGTGCGACGCCTTGACGAACGGGGCGCCGCCGACCGAGACCTCGACGAGGCCGCTGGCCTCGAGGCGGGCGGTGCCCTCCTTGACCTGGTTATGGTCGACCCGGTCGACCCCGGCCACGACGAGGCCGGCGACCATCACGGTGATGATGGCGCTCGACAGCGGGGCGATGACGGTGCGGTTCAGCGAGCCCATGTCACTCGTCCCCCGGCCCGGATCCGTTCCCCCGGGCGCCGGCGGTGATCGGGAGCTCCATGGTGAACGTCGAGCCGTGGCCCGGCTCGGAGGTGGCCCGCAGCGCCCCGCCGTGGGCGGCGACGACCCGCTGCACGAACGGCAGGCCGAGACCGAGGCCGCCGTAGCGGCGGGTGGCGGAGCCGTCGATCTGGGAGAAGTCGGTGAAAATCCGGTCGAAGTCCGCCGGGGCGATCCCGATGCCCTCGTCGGAGACCGAGATCTCGACGGCGCGGCCGTCGCCGGCTCCCACGAGTTCGGTCCGAACCGTCACGACACCCCCTTCCGGCGAGAACTTCACAGCGTTGTCGATGAGCTCGTCGATGCTCCGCTCCAGCAGTCGACGATCGGCCAGGACGCGCGGCCGGCCCTGTACTAGTTCTTCGACACGATGGAGCCCCGACCTTGAGCGCCACTTCTCGCACACCTCGTGGACAAGGGTGGCGGAATCGACCGGCTCCGTCCGCAGGACTAGCCGCCCGGCCTCCATGGCGGCGAAATTGACCAGGATGTCCACCGTCCGTTCGAGCCGCTCCGACGACTCGAGGATCCCGTCCAGGAACGCCCGGCGCTTGTCCGGCGGCAGCTGGCGGGAGGCGGCCATCTGCTGGTCACGCCGGAGCATCTCGGCATAGCCCTTGATCGGCGTCAACGGCGTCCGCAGCTCGTGGGAGATGTTCGACAGGAACTCCGTCTTGGCCCGTTCGATCTCCAGCTCCCGGCGCATGTCCCTGAGCACGTAGACGGCGCC
>JAICYE010000532.1 GCA_025934385.1 Acidimicrobiia bacterium
CCAGCGGAACGGCGCCCCCGACCGGGACGGACCAGGCGGCGCTGGCCACGGGCTCCGACGCCGAGCTGGCTCTCGGACCGCCGCCCGACGGAGGCCCGATACCCATGCATTCTCCAGGCGGCGCCCGGCTCGGTACGGCCGGCGCCTCCCGGCCGCCGGCGGCGGCCACCGAGCGGGGGCCCGGGGCGGAATCGGGCATCGGGCCGGTCCAACCCCGTTCGCCACCGGGCACCCGGACGCGCTGACCTTCAGCTCGCCGTACGACGACGCCCCGGACAACGCCGGACAACGCCGTGCGACGGGGCCGAGCGAGTCCTCCGGAGGTTTCCATGAGTTCGGTCCTCGATCCCCCGCGCCCCCCGTCGGCCCGCGCCCCCCGGCGGACGGTGGTCATCGCCCTCGTGGCGGTCGCCGCCGCCGTCGCGCTGGTCCTCGCCGCCCAGCAGTTGCTGCCGTCGCCGACGTCGACGAGACGGATCACCGTCAAGAACCCCACGCCCTTCCACCTGGAGATCGACGCCGCCGGCACCGGCTCGGCCCGGGCCGTCACGCTCGGGCCGATCGGACGGGAACAGGAGAAGACGTTCGAGGGCGTGATCGACCAGGGCCACCAGTGGATCTTCCGCTTCGCCTCGGGCGGCAACGACGCCGGCGAGATGCGGGTCAGCCGGGCCCAGCTGGAACAGGACAACTGGCGGATCACCGTCGCCGACGACGTCGCCCGGCGGCTCCAGGCGGCCGGTGTGCCGCCGTCGCCAGCCGAGTGACGGCGGGGTAGGCGGGTCGCGCCGGCGCCGTTACGGTGCTGCACCGCCGGTGTTACCGACCTGGCACAGGCCGGGGGTAACCCGAGGACGTGCGCTTCGGCTACGAACGTTGGCTTCGGACCCCCTGCGCCCGGGTCGACCAGGCGCTCGCCCATTCCGGTTTCCCGGCGGCCTGGGCCCGGGCCCTCGGGCTCGGCGCCCCGATCGTGCTGGAGCACGACGACGACGGCGACGTCGTCTACCAGCGGGCCCGGTACGTCTACGGCGGGATCGTGCCGCCGCCGGCCCGGCGCTTCGTGCGGGGCCCGGTCGCCTGGGTCGACGAGTCGACCTACGAACGGCACCGCCGTGAGCGGCGCTTCCGGCTCGACCCCGCCGGCGTCTGGCGGGTGGAGTGCGCCGGCCGCTGCCGGTTCGAGGCGGCCCGGCCGGGTTGCCGCATGGCGGTGGAGGGCGACCTCTCCGTCCGGCTCCCGGTCGTCGGTGCGGTGGCCGAACGCCGGCTGGTCCCGGCGCTGGAGCAGTACTTCGGCCGCTTCGGCGACGCCCTCGAGGCCTGGTACGAGGAGGCCCCCGCCCCGCCGTCGGGCGGGTTCCCGGCCTCGCCTGATGGTGGGACGGCGCCCGTTTGGTCGCCCGGGGCCGGGGTTAGAAGGCCAGGAGGACCAAGGAGGGCGTGATGGCGCAGCAGGGCGTCCGGCTCGACGTCGGCGATCTCGAGGCCGCGCTGCGGTCGGCCGTCAGCGGCGAAGTCCGCTTCGACGCCGGCAGCCGGGCCCTCTACGCCACCAACGCCTCCAACTTCCGCCAGCCGCCCATCGGGGTCGTCATCCCGAAGAGCATCGACGACGTCGTCGCCACCCACCGGGTCTGCCACGACCATGGCGCACCGATCCTGGCCCGGGGCTCCGGTACCAGCCTGTCGGGCGAGACCGTCAACTACGCCGTGGTCATCGACTTCTCCAAGTATCTCCACGAGATCGGCGAGATCGACAGCGAACGGCGCACGGTGCGGGTACAGCCGGGGGCGATCAACGAACAGGTCAACATCGCCTGCGGGAAGCAGGGCCTCGTCTTCGGCCCGGACCCGTCGACCCACGCCTACTGCACGATCGGCGGGAACATCGGCAACAACTCCTGTGGCGTGCATTCGCTGCTGGCCCGGTTCGAGGGCGACGGCAGCCGCACGTCGGACAACGTCGCCGAGCTCGAGGTCCTCACCTATGACGGACTGCGGCTCCGGGTGGGCCCCACCCCCGACGACGAACTGGC